>JAOAQY010000229.1 GCA_025210965.1 Tissierellales bacterium | reverse complement strand
TGAAACTGGAATTAAAGTAATTGACCTTATTGCGCCATATTCAAAAGGTGGTAAAATCGGTCTATTTGGTGGAGCCGGTGTTGGTAAAACTGTAATTATCCAGGAATTGATTCACAATATCGCTTCAGAGCATGGTGGTATATCAGTATTTGCCGGCGTTGGAGAGAGAACAAGAGAAGGTAATGACCTTTACTACGAGATGAAAGATTCAGGAGTTCTTGACAAAACAGCTCTAGTGTTTGGTCAGATGAACGAGCCACCTGGAGCGAGAATGCGTGTTGCTCTTACTGGACTTACTATGTCAGAGCACTTTAGAGATGAAGCAGGACAGGACGTATTGTTATTTGTTGACAATATATTCCGTTTCACTCAGGCAGGTTCTGAGGTATCGGCCTTACTAGGACGTATGCCAAGTGCCGTTGGTTACCAGCCAACACTTGCTACAGAGATGGGACAGCTTCAAGAGCGTATCACATCTACTAAGAAAGGTTCAATCACATCTGTACAGGCTGTATACGTGCCTGCCGATGACTTGACTGACCCTGCACCAGCGACTACATTTGCCCATCTTGATGCGACAACTGTACTTTCGCGTGGTATTTCTGAAAAAGGTATTTATCCTGCAGTAGATCCTCTTGACTCAACATCTAGAATACTTGACCCAGCTATCGTTGGTGAAGAGCATTATCAAGTAGCTCGTGACGTTCAAGAGGTTCTTCAGAGATATAAAGAACTTCAAGATATCATCGCTATACTAGGTATGGATGAATTATCTGATGAAGATAAAATCACGGTAGCTAGAGCGAGAAAAATGCAGTCATTCTTCTCTCAACCATTTAACGTTGCAGAGCAGTTTACAGGACTTGAAGGTAAATATGTACCTCTTAAAGAAACAGTTAGAGGCTTTAAAGAAATCCTTGAAGGAAAACATGACAACTTGCCAGAGAGTGCTTTCTTGTACGTTGGTACAATCGAAGAGGCAATCGCAAAGGCGAAAAATCTGTAATCCAATAGGGGGGTGATTTGGTGTCGACCAAATTCAATTTAAAAGTTGTAACACCCTATCGAAACTTCTACGAAGGTGAAGTAGAAAAAATCGTTGTTCAGGGAGCAGAAGGAGAGATGGCTGTATTAGCAGATCATATCCCTATGGTAACTCCATTAGCTATTGGTAAATTGGTCATTATTAATGATGACAAAAAAGAACCAGCTACACTAGCAGGCGGTTTTATGCAGATTGCCGACGGTAAGGTAGTTATTGTTGCCGAAGCTGCAGAGTGGCCACATGAAATAGATGTAAAAAGAGCTGAAGATGCGAAAAATCGCGCTGAAGGTCGTCTAAAAGATGGTGGCGAAGAAACAGACTCTAAGAGAGCAAACGAATCTTTGAAAAAAGCAAGAGTTCGATTGGATGTTGCAGAAGAAAAGAAGTAATATACAAAGATGATGGATTTTATAATTCATCATCTTTTTTGATTATTGGATTTATTTGACATTGAAATGGTGGTATGGATTAGTTTTTTGTTTATAAAAAATTAGAAAATTCACATAGGAGTATAGCCAAGATAGATGTTTTACGGTAAACTATAAATAGGTTGTATTGCGATTGATATTTTATGATTTTGAATTCAAAACAAAATGATTGATAAAGGTGGAGTGGAGTATGTTTAGAACGGATATCGGGATTGATTTAGGTACAGCAAGTGTGCTTGTTTACATAAAGGGAAAGGGAATAGTGCTTCAGGAACCATCAGTTGTTGCAATAGATAGAAATACAGGGAGACTTTTGGCTGTTGGGGAGGAAGCTCGCCAAATGCTTGGAAGGACTCCTGGAAATATAGTGGCTATAAGACCGCTCCGAGAGGGCGTTATTTCAGATTACGACATAACAGAAAAAATGTTAAAGCACTTTATAAAAAAATCACTTGGCAAAAGACTATTTAAACCTAGAGTTATAGTTTGTGTTCCAAGTGGTGTTACAGAAGTTGAAAAGAGAGCTGTAATAGATGCTAGCAATCAAGCGGGGGCTAGAAAAACTTACCTCATAGAAGAGCCAATAGCGGCAGCTATTGGAGCTGATATGGATATTACGAAACCAGATGGAAACATGGTCATAGATATGGGCGGTGGAACTACAGATATAGCAGTGATATCACTAGGTGGTGTAGTAGTTTCAAAATCCATAAAAATAGCTGGGGATAAGTTTGATGAAGCCATAATAAGATATATGAGAAAAAAACACAATATAATGATAGGTGAGAGAACTGCAGAACAGTTAAAAATAGAAATCGGAACGGCTTATCCTAGAATTAAAGAAAAATACATGGAGGCTAGGGGACGAAATTTAGTATCAGGGCTTCCTAAAACTATAAAAGTATCATCGACAGAGATGCTACACGCACTAGAAGAGCCAATAGAAGCTATAGCGGATGCAGTACATGCAGTACTTGAGCGTACACCACCAGAATTAGCAGCTGATATAAGTAACAAAGGTATGATAATGACTGGAGGAGGTTCACTACTCTATGGTTTAGATAAACTAATAAGCAATAGAACGGGAATACCTGTTATGATAGCAGATGAACCGATTTCATGTGTTGCCAAGGGAACGGGTATGTCTCTTGAGAGCCTTGAAAAATATGAATCAGCGCTTATGACAACTTCTAAAAATAGCTATTAGAAAGACTTGCTTTAGAGGTAATTGGAAAGTTAAATGTGAGAATTTAGAAGTGTATAAAGAAAGCGTCAATAGAGAAATGAGAGAATGTGTTGTTGATGAAATCTGAGAAAATTTTTTAATTCCTTTTAAAGAGCTTAGAGGGCTCTTTTTTTGGTTATTATAATTTGGATTTTTTTTGATAAAAAATAAAGATATTTGACAGTTTTGCCGATAATAATTGTGAGATTATAGGAAAGAAGGCGAGTTTATGGAAAGAGGGCTTTATATTGCTACGACTGGTATGATCCACAATCAAAGGCGTATGGATGTTGCTTCTAATAATATGGCCAATGTCAATACTACTGCGTATAAGAAGGATACTGTACTAGCAGAATCTTTTCCAGACCTTTTGATGAGGAAGATTAAGGATAATTCCATGCCTCTTGAGGGTATTATTGAATCGCCTAAGAATATAAATTTTGTAGAATCAGTAACAGAAAATGGCAAAACTTATGAACTTGATATTGATGGAGGTTATTTGAGAGTTTCGACACCATTAGGAACGAGTCATGGCAAACACCTTCAGTTTACGGTCGATGAAGATGGTTATCTCAAGACCTATTATAAAATGGATGGCAAGATTAAAACTAATGGAGAAAATTATGTTATCGATAACGCAGGCAATAGGATTCAACTGCAAGATCCGGAAAATGATGTTTTGAGCGTTGATGATAAAGGAAATCTATTGGTAAATGATCAAAACGCAGGCAATTTAGTCACTATAGTTGATCAAAATATTATAGGAACTATAAATGCTGGGGTTAGACAAGATAAAGTGGTTACTAATTTTGAGCAAGGAAGCTTTATAGATACGGGTAACCGCTTCGACTTAGCCATCAAGGGCAATGGATTTTTTAAGATTAGATCGGCAGATGGAAAAGATTATTATACAAGAGATGGTTCGTTTTCAGTTGATAAAAATGGAGAACTAGTAACTCAAGAAGGGCATTATGTCGTAGGAAAGTATGGTTCAATTGTTCTAGGCGACGGAGATTTTACGGTTACAGAGTACGGTGAAATCCTAGTTGATAGTGAGGTTGTAGATCAATTAGAAGTCGTTGACATAGAAAATAGAGAAGATGTAAGAAAAATTGGAAATAACCTATATACAATGCTTGATGGAATAGATGCAAAAGAAATTAAAAATGACGGTAAGGTTGTGCAGGGTTATTTAGAAGGATCAAATATTAATTCTGTTAGAACAATGGTTGAGATGATTAGTCTTATGAGAAATTATGAGAGTAGTCAAAAAGTGGTCAAAATGATTGATGAAAATTTAGGAAAAGCGGTTAACGAGATTGCGAAAGTTTAGTAGTATAGAGGAGGCGTCATAGATGAATAGATCGATGTGGACAGCTGCAACTGGTATGTCAGCACAACAATTGAATATAGATGTTATTTCGAACAACTTATCAAATACTAATACAACTGGATTTAAAGCTGAAAAACTTGAATTTAAAGATTTGATGTATCAGGAGATTAAGAACTATAACAAGAGGGACGATGTAGGTAGACCTGTTAATTTGGAGGTTGGTTATGGTGTTATGCCATCGGCTACTAATAGAAATTATGAAGCGGGTTCTCTTCAAGATACAGGGAATGTATTTGATGTTGCTATTTTAGGAGAAAATGCATTTTTTGAGATTCAATTGCCAGACGGAGATAGAAGATACACAAGAGATGGTTCGTTCAAATTGAGCGTAAAGAGCGATGGGATAAATCTTACCACATCAGATGGATACAATGTAGTAAATTCTAATGGCGCAGCTATGACTATTCCTAGAGGTTTAAATCAATATGCAATAGATGAAATGGGAAACATAACAGGTATAGATGAAAATGAGAGAATAGTTGAAATTGGTCAGCTTGAACTTAAAAAATTCATAAATCCTAAGGGATTGTTAGCTGAAGGATTTAACCTTTATAAGAGTACTGAAGCTTCTGGTGCGGCTCAAGATTTAGAAGATGGTACGCATGTTAGATTGAGATCTAAATACTTAGAAGCGTCTAATGTAAAACCTGTGAAAGAGATGATTCACATGATTACAGCTCAAAGGGCTTATGAGCTTTCATCTAAGGCGATTACAACTTCTGATGAAATGCTACAGATAGTGAATAATTTAAGAAGATAGATTATTGACACATATAGAAATTTGACGAATAAAATCAAATTTCTATATGTGTTTTTTTAATAATAAATAAACTTGTTCGTCCATATATTCTAATATAGATTTCTGTATCGGGTAATTTTTATTTATTGGGAGATAGTTTTCAGGATTATGATTTTTTCTAAATTGATGAGGAGTCAATCTATAAAGCGATTTGAAACTAGTTATATATGATTTTGATGTGCTAAAGCCGTGTTTTTTAGCTATATCTTCGATTCTTTTGTCACTGTGAAGTAGATTCCACATAGCTTTTGACAAACGAACTGCGGTAATATATTGGTTAAAGTTCATTCCCATTTCTTTTTTGAAGAATTTAGATAAATAATATGGTGAAATTGATTCGGTATTTGCTAGCGTAGTTAATGAAATTTTCTCATTATAGTGATTGTGTATATAGCTTAGAATACGCTGAAGTCTATCTGGTGATGATTCTACTTCTTCTATTTGACCATCTCTGAAAAGTGCTATTAGTTTTTCGGCTAGTATTATAGTAACTCTAAGTGCTTGAAGTCTAAATGTTTCTTTTTTACCATTTATTATGTAAAATAGTTCTAGCATATCTTTTTTGAGATCTTCACAGAGTACTTGCTGATGATTGAGTAGTAGTAACTGAGATTCAAAATGGAGTGTTGGAAATTTAGGATAATAGCCTGCGAAAAATAGTGGATTTAATTGAAGTATTAGAAGTAAGGCGCCTTTTTCGATATTTACAACTTCGTGTAATTCATAGCTATTTATAATTAGAATATCGCCATCTTGTAATTTACGATATTGGCCGTTTACATCTATGTTAGCTGATCCATTTAGAACCAGCATTAACTCAACTTCTTTATGCCAGTGCTTGTGGTAAAATTGACCATCGAATATGAAAAGACTAAAGGGCAAATCATATAGATGATTTATGGTTTCAAAATATTCTTGCATAAGCATTCCTCCTAGTTTTATTATTTAAACCGTCTACTTCCATTTACTAATATACCATAAATAACTTAAATATAAAAGTAAGGTGATTGAATACGCAATTAATTCTAAAAATTCTCAAAATGAAATAAACATAAATAAATATAACTCCAAAATGAACAAAAATGCTTCTGCTTGTGGTAAAATGAATACAAATAGGGTAATGAGAAGATATAAATAATGAAATAGATGGAGCTGAGGAGTATGGAAATTAATATCAATCAAATGATTAATCAAGCAAAACTTCAAACAGATAGAGGACAAGAACTGAATAAAATTCAAGATAAATTCGAGGGTGCTAAAAATAGTTCTGATGATGAGAGCTTGATGCAAGCGTGTAAGGATTTTGAGGCCATATTTATGGATATTGTTTATAAAGAAATGCAGTCGACTATAACAGATGGTGGACTTACGGACAAAAGCTATGCTAGAGGGGTTTATGAGGATATGCTCAGCGAAGAGCTATCCAAAGAGACTACAAAGGATGAGTCGGGTATAGGGCTTGCTAAAATGATATATGATAGTATGAAAATGCGATAGTTTTATTAGGGGCTGAGAGCCCCTTTATTTTTGCAAAATTTGGAGGGATATTATGGCAACAGAGCAGATTTTTATGTTATTTATACTTATAGGATTGGGTGTAGTTTTGCAGAGGAGTAAATTGGTTTCAGCTGAGTTTTCAAAAGGGCTGTCTACATTTGTACTCTATGTCAGTTTGCCGGCGCTGATAATCAAGTCGATGAACTATGAGTTTGATCCAGAGCTTATGATAAATAGCATATATTTATTGGTATCGGGAATATTATTTTATCCTCTAGCGTATATAGTTGCTAAGTTGGTGGGAAAATTATTGAATGTAGGGGAAGATAAACTAGGAGTCTATGAGTTTTTGATGATTTTTGGTAATGTTGGATTTATGGGATATCCTGTGATGAGAGTTCTTTATGGTGAAATAGGAATATTTTACGCAGCGATGTTTAATTTTTCATTTAATCTTTACATATGGACGCTTGGAGTGTATTTGATAAAAAAGGGGAGCGGAGAAGGAGTTTCAGCTAGACTTTTGATAAATCCAGGAACATTAGCAGTGAGCTTAGGATTTGCGTTGTTTGGATTTTCGATACAATTACCGAGAGTACTTCAGCTAGTACTTGAAAGTGTCGGTGGGACCACTACACCGCTATCAATGATAGTAATTGGCATGATACTAGGGACGAGTAGTGGTTTTAAATGGATAAAAAATTGGAGGCTGATATTATCTAGTGTTATTAGGCTCTTGATTATTCCATTATTAGTGTTAGGAATAGTTTGGTTTGTTCCAATGCCATCTATGCTTAAAGGTTTCATATTGATATTAACAGGGATGCCATCAGCAGCTCTTGCTGCAATTTTTTCTCATAAATATGGAGCAGATCATGAGCTTGCGTCTAGAGGAATACTTCTTACAACATTTTTAAGCTTGTGGACTATACCATTTTTGATATACATTGAATCAATAATTTTTTAGTGTAATTCATTGACGGCATTCATGATAAAAGCAAGGGATACTGGGTAAATATCAAATAAGATTATATTACTCGAGGAGGTGATCCCTTGAATTTAGATAGAAAAGAGAAGCACACTTTTGATGACTTGCAAAGGCTTGACAATATTACTGCACTTAAGTTATTGATGTATATGAATGAGTACATTGATAAATATAATATAAGAAAATTGAGGCATAAGTATAGTCATGAGGATTTGCTAAATGCTGATTTTGACTATGCATTTAACCTTTGGCTTAGTTTGGATTATGTTAACAATAAAGGGCAGAGCATGATAGATTCTATGATTAAAGACAAAATGAGAGACTTGACATCGGAAGAAATCAATTTGCTCATGATGAAACGAGAAAGCTATTTGAGTATATACAGAGTTGAAAAAAGTTTGGAAAATGTGATTTATTTAGAAGATTTATTCTTAGAAGAGAAGATTTACTTTGTAAAGACAGAGAATATGCCAGAAATAGATATTGGAGATTACTTCGCTGGAAGGTTGATTTGGTATAGGGATCAAGTGCTAAATATTGGGCAATATAAAAAGATAAGTGAAGAATGCATAGATGCAATGATTTATTCAATAGAGCAAAAATACAAATTTTTCTTAGAAAATGTGGATATGTATTCGAAACGTTATTATTTGAAGAGACATAGTTTTGCTATATACAGCGTTATATTTGAAGTAGAAGATCAATTTTTAAAGAGAAAACAGGATTTAGAGGTAGAATCTGAGCTCAAATCATTTAGATTTTATTTAGCAATAAATAAAAACTTATCAGAGAGAACTATAAAAAAATATGATGCAAATTTGAGGGATTTTTACAAACATACTCTAAGAAAATACTATAAAACGCTTAATCAAATCACGGAAGAGGTGATATACGAGTACTTGATATATGTTTGTATAAACCAAAAACTTTCGATAGGACAATTGAGGAGTACATTAGTGAGTATGCGGCATTATATAAGACACATGGAATTATTAAACACTGGAGATGCTAACTATAATTCGCTACTGGAGTTGTGCAAAGAACGAAATTATTTTGGAGAAATTTATGCGAATATTGGATCTAGAGGTAGTGATACTCAACTGTCTTATATAGAAGATAAAGAAACTGTATGGAGAGATGAATGGGCGATGCCGATTGTCAAGAGACTTGTTGACATGCCAGATTTGATAGTAGATTTAGAGGCATTTGTTATTAAGGTATCTGACGGAGAATACGGTTACAAAACTAGAAAACTCGATTTGGAATTAATTGATGATTATGAAGTAACTAATAGGTATTTGATATATGAAAGTTTTTGTAGAAAAATGGATTGGATAAGAGTTAATTATGATGATAAAGTGAGCTTTGATAAAAGTAAATTCGATTTATTTATGAACAAAAGCATTGGTGCAAAGATAATTGAATTTGTAATGTTTTTGTGGTTCGACTTTAACTGGGAAAAATTATCAATGAGTTCTAATAGTTATGATCCTTTAGAATATAGTGAGAGACATAGGTATCTAGAACATTTATTAGAACTTCCCGTTGGCCATGAAAAAGATTTTGATCAATGGAGACTTGGCATGAATAGGGATGAATATAAATTTGTAAAAACTGGATTTAAAATTTATAAATCAAAAATATTTATTCCGTTTATACTTGGATGTTTTTCTGATTTGGGATTGGTTGAATTAGGAGAGCGGAAAGATAACATTGCTATAGAATGGCTACACGGGCTTAATATACAAACTATAGCTCTTACAAGACTTGGAAGGGAAATGCTTTATTATTTGATGTTAAAAGA
>JAOAQY010000228.1 GCA_025210965.1 Tissierellales bacterium | reverse complement strand
TTTTGTTATTCTTTGGAAAATATAAACCGACTTTAGACTTGCCCTTTTTCTTAAATCTAGGGAAGCCTGCTTCACCTTTAAAGAATTTCTTATATGATAACTCTGCATTACATATAGCTTTCTTTCTAGACTTGCTGCCACAATCATTAATCCATTTGTACTCATCTAGAAATTTGATTTCATTGTTGATATATTTATCAAAGTTATTAGCTGATATAAAGGCTTTTTTCTTATCTAAATTCCCCTCTTTAAAGTTCTGATAAAGTGATTGATTTTTAGCAAGGTAAGCATTATATAACCATCTACAAATCCCCAGTGATTGATTAATCTTTTGAATCTGCTTCTTTGTTGGTTTTAATTCGACTTTGTATGCCCTTTGCAATCTCTTCATTCCCCCTTACCGAAGTACCTTAAATGACACGTTAAGTATCTCTGCAAAATCTTTAGTTTTATAATTTGTAATATGTCTCATGTGTTCATCAACTCCTTTGAGTATGTTTCAACACTTTTAAACATATTTATCAACGTTTTTAATAACTAAAGCATTTCTCCTATTAAAATCCTATATTTGATTTCCAAATCAGCAAAGTATCGTTTTAATCTAGAAACCAATTTCATTATACTACTTTAATAGATTTTGGTAAATATTACTATAATAAGTTACCTTAAGCTGGTGCCAGGCACCGTCTTAAGGTAACTTATTGTAGATTAATTTATTACAATTATATATCTCGCCCAGCCTTTTTCATCTAGCAAAGGCCATGCTTTTACATTAGCCTCGTTTTCTTTTAAATAACTATGCACTAGTCTGTGTTTTTTACCCTCTGTTATAATTTCCGATGTTTCTCTAAGTTCAATTTCTTCTCCAGTTTTTAACACAAATCTATCCTCTTTAATCTCACCCTCAACTATTGAATTAGTACTTGGAATTAATTTTACTACCTTAACAAAATTCGCTCCTATCTCTCCATCATAAGTTACTGCACAAATATCTCCTTCTTCTAAATCCATATTTTTGAGTTCTTTATTCTCTATCCCTTTTACCTTATCAAAATCTAAATTCCAAAAATTCTCCCATTCATCTTTATGTGTATTCAAATAGTTTATATCATAGTTATATTCATAGTATTTTGTATTTTCTACTATATCTACTCCAAACGGTCTAAATTTAAGTTTTCTAAATCTCACATCTCTAAAGTGCTGGAACTCTCCTACTCTAACTATTGACATCATCATAGAAGATTCTTGCTTCTCATCAGATCTAAGAGGTGATTTACTGTCATAATATCCCATAAAGTATTTAGAATCTATTTCCAGTAAATGCCTAGCGTTGTTATTTTCATCAAAACTTATAGACACATTTTTACCTGTGGATGCTTTTAACGACCCCTCTCCAATCCAAGTAAAATCATCTGATAACTCTATCCACACTCTCTCGTCTTCATCAAAATCGCTATCACTTGCATCCTCAATGTTATTAAAACCAATTTCGATCTTTCCTTCGCCTACCGAAAGCAATCTGTATATATTTACTGAACCATCTATTCCTGCCAATTGCTTAAAATCCAATATATAATTGTCATCAATAACCCCTACATCTACAACACTATCGTCAAATTCCCATCTTCCATACTCTCTTGGTATATTCGTATCTAGTATCAGCACTCTTTCATTTCCATTTTTATCTATTCCTCTTAATCTTTTAATATCTCTATCCAAGCCAAGTCTATCGCTGTCTATATTCGTCAATGTGATTTTTTCTATATCATTCTTATTTCCAAGAGGTTTTATAGATACAACTTCACCTAGAAGATCCTTATATATAGCTATTTTTTCGCCATAATAATACTCATCTTTTGAAATTCTATCTTTAGTATATTTCTCCAAATCATCTGACAAAACAGATTCTACAATACTTCCTGACTCAAGATTATATATCAATATATTTATTCCATCTTCATTTACAATATCTTTAAAATATCCAACTCCTTCATGTTCCAAATTTTCCATAGTTTTTTTTGTAAACTCTGATATATGAACATTTGATACATTATCAGCATCATATGTGCTAATTAAATATTTAAACTTTATGGGCTTATCTTCATAGAAAAAATCTTCTGGATCTAAATTAGAATTTTCATTCGCTACGTAAGTTTTTCCTTTATCCCAGTTTAGCATGTATTCGGAATCATATATCATAGTAAGATCTGGTTTGGCACTCTTTACATTTAAAACATCTTTCAAATAAGCTTTATAATCTCCTTCTTCTAAACTTACTTCGTTACCTTTTGCTACTACTAAAATTTTCATTAGCTGGCTTTGATCCACATAATTTTCTGAAAAATAATACACCAAATCGCCTTCTTCAAAATCCGACCACTCTGCTTCTTTTAAATTATTTTCCGTAAAATAAAATTTCTGATTATGGAGCATCTCATTCACATTCACACTATACAGTTTTACATTTTCAGATACTTTTAGTCCATAGTCTTCTTTATCGGTATTAATCTTCCACCAATCATCTAAATCAAATATATAATGCTTATCACCCGAATTTTCAATTACTATTCCTTCACCCGAATAATACTCATCAAAAATCGACTCTTCCTTCTCCATTGATTTCAAAAAGAACATACCACTCCAAATTACCAAAATAC
>JAOAQY010000227.1 GCA_025210965.1 Tissierellales bacterium | reverse complement strand
TTCTATATATTCGCCTTTGTTCCAGATGTGATTGATGCCCATCTTATCATCGTTTATGAGCATGTAGATGTGTTTTATATTGTCACCTGTGTCTGGAACAGGATCATCAAAAGTTAAATCTATTTGATACCATATGCTGTCAACTTTTACTAAATTCCACGCGTGATTATTTCCATTGGCAGTTCCAAACACTTGCTGGCATTCTATATTTAGCTTGTCCATAAAGTAAAGAAATGTTTCTGCATAACCTTCACAGACAGCAGAGTTTTCTATTAGTGTACCGTACATAGAGTATTGATTTGGCTGAACGGAATCATTATCAAAACCTTCGCTGTCATATACGGTATTTTTAACTATATGATCATGAACAATTTTTATTTTTTCATATTCTGTTTTTTCATCTAAATTTAAACTATCAAGTATTTCATCGGCTTTTTTGATGACTTCATTTCTTCTAGACTCTATTTCAGATGGAGTTATTTTGTATTTGAATTTGATGGTTTTTACTAGGTCTGTTGATGTATTGTACGAATATGAAAGACCATCATAATACAATATGGTTGGATCACCTCTGACTATTGAGTTGATTTTATCTACAAATTCAAATCTATTTACTTCATATTTGGTGACATCAAGCTCTTCGATTCCAATTCTAAGTGCATTTTGAACTTCAGATTCAAATGTAATCGGAGTATTTTGTTCTATTTCGAATTTTTTATATACCGCAGTTTTTAGATTATTTCCTGAGGCTGATAAAAGTTCGTCGCTTATAAATAATCTGTATATATTGCCTTCATTGTAGTTAGATATAGGTCGTACTTCTATAGAATCAGAATCTTTAATTACTTTATCTGTTGGGAAAATATTGTCATCGGAATCTAGCACATATATATTGCTATCGCTTATAGAATCAGAATCTACATCGATACTGAAGTCTATTGTCCAGATTTTGTCTTCTGGATATTTTTTGATATCATCAGAATCCCATTCAGTCCAGTTAACAGCTAAAGCATATGATGACAACAGTAGTGTGCTTAGAGTTATAATAATAAAACTTTTTTTCAGATTTGAAATCATTTTCATCACTCCTTAATTTATATTATACCCGAATTTTGATTGGTAAATTCATTGGAAGTGTGATTAGGGAAAAGGAATATTTTTTGTTTCGTATTTTTTATACTGCAATTTATTTCATCGTGATTCATATTTTTGTGATATAAATCACTTTTTAAGGTGTTAAGATATTGTAATGAGGAAATTTTTAGTATATAATGTAAAAAAGCTGGGTAAAAGCGATGTTATCGGAAAATTTTGAAGTTAAATTTTATATTTACTTTATTTACAGATAAGAATAATTTTATGAGATTTTTCAATGACATTGGTAGAAGTGAGTATATATTGGTTTATGGAAGGACCTGTGTACTCGGAGCAAAAGGGATTAGGGCCCCTTTTGGGAAAGCGGTTACCACAGTAATTTGTTTAGGGGGGTAAATAAAATGATGAAGAAATGTAAATCTAGGTGGCTGAGCATCTTACTAGCTATAGTAATGGTGGTCGGTAATTTTAGTGCATACCCTATGAATGTAGTGTATGCAGAAGAGGGAACTCCAATGGAATCTCCATTGGCAGGAGATGATGAAGTACTGAAAGAGGACAGTGAAGAAAAAGCGGCAGATGAAAAAGTCGCCGAGTCAGATATAGAAAAAGATGAACCAGAGAAAGAATCAATAGAGCTGAAGTTAGAGGCAGAGAAGACACCTGATGAAGAATCAGTAGAGCCGAAAGCAGAGCCAGAGAAGGCAGCTGATGAAGAGTCGGTAGAGCCGAAAGCAGAGTCAGAGAAGAATGCTGACGAAGAATCAGTAGAGGCAAAAGCAGAGCTAGAGAAGGCAGTTGACGAAGAATCAGTAGAGCCGAAAGCAGAGCCAGAGAAGACACCTGACGAAGAATCGGTAGAGCCGAAAGCAGAGCCAGAGAAGGTAGCTGACGAAGAGTCGGTAGAGCCGAAAGTAGAGCCAGAGAAGGCAGCTGATGAAGAGTCGGTAGAGCCGAAAGCAGAGCCAGAGAAGAATGCTGATGAAGAATCGGTAGAGCCGAAAGTAGAGCCAGAGAAGGCAGCTGATGAAGAGTCGGTAGAGCCGAAAGTAGAGCCAGAGAAGACATCTGACGAAGAATCAGTAGAGCCGAAAGCAGAGTCAGAGAAGAATGCTGATGAAGAGTCGGTAGAACCAGAGAAGGTATCTGACGAAGAATCGGCAGAGCCGAAAGTAGAGTCAGAATCTGATGTAGAGAAGATAACAGAAGAGGCTGTAAAGTCAGAAGCTGAGAAAAGTTCTGCGGAGAACTCAGTAGCACCGGAAGTAGAAAAAGTAGCTGAAGGGCCGAAAATATTTGGAAGCATGGAAAGTCCACTTTCAATTTCAGCATATTTGGCTGAATTCAAAAGTGGTAATATAAATGAGAATGATATTATAGTTGTGAAGGGAAAGGTTACAAATTTTGAGAATTCAAAATTAGATAAGGTTAGTTTGAGCGATGAAAGTAATGATAATATATTGATTAAGTTCAACAGAGCTAAACAGCCAAGTGATGCAAAAGAGAAGTTTAAATCTCTGAAAAAGGGAGATATAGTAACTTTAAAAGGTACTAGAAGAAAATCAACTGGGACATATCATTTAAATGACAATAGTATAGTTGAATTTAAGATAGATGCTGGAGCGACAGGAGAATCTGGAGATGGTGGTTCTGGATCTGGAGAATCAGGTTCTGAAAGTGGATCAGATGGTGGAGAAGATGGTGATGATTCTGGTGGTGATTCAGAGGTAGATCCATCTAAACCAATGAGCATAGATCAAGCTTATGATAATTACACTAAAGGAAATGATTTTTGGGCAATTGGTTTTGTGGCTAAGTTTTCAAATAGTGGTGATTATAAGGTTCACCTCAGAGATAGTTTAGATCATGCTGGACAAGATGTAGATAAAGATACCGAGAAAGAAATTTGTTTAAATAGAAAGAGTGAAAAAAATACAAATCTATCAAGTGAAGATCAAAAGAAGTTAGATGATCTCAAAATAGGAGATAAGGTAACATTAAAGGCAAAATATGGTACGAGTACGTATAAGGTTGGATATGATAGTATATCTGAAATTTCAATCGAACAAACTAAGGTTAGAGCTATAAAATCGTCACTAGAATCTGGTTCAGTAGAGAAAGGTTCTAAATTAGAACTTTCTACAGAGACAAATTCTGCAGAAATTTATTATACGATTGATGGGACAGAACCTGATGACAAGAGTGTTCTTTATAGTGGAAAGATAATCATAAATGATGATATGACACTAAAAGCTATAGCTATTGATCCTGCTGGAAAATTGGAATCTAGCGATATTATAAGTTTAAGTTTCACAGCAGTAGATAGCATAAGTTTGTCAGATATATCGGATATTAGAACTGAAAGTTCTGGTAAGGCCAAAATACGCGGTGTAGTTAGTTTTATAAGAAGTGAGAAAAATAGCGAAAAAAAATATGTTGATGTGGCTTATATTCAGGATTCAACTGGTGGTATAAGAGTTGTATTGCCAAGTGATCATGGTGTAAAAAAGAACAATGAAATAGAAGTAGTTGGAGAACTTGAACAGTTTTATAATATGAGCACTATAAATGCTATTCAAAAGCCAAATGTATTAGATGATAGTGAAAAGCTAGATGTACAGGAGATTTCTCTTGATAACTTTATTGGTAATGAAGAAGGTTACGAATGTGAATTGATTGAGATAGAAAATGTTCATTCAACAGATGATGTTGATTCTTATCACAATGCTACATTATTTGATGATGCGAATAGAAGTATATGTGTTACAAGTGATGAAATAAAGAAAAATAGAGATTATGATGAAATAAAGGGAGTTGTGGTTTATAGCTACGGAAAATATAGGTTGATTCCTAGAGATGAAGATGACATAGATGAATCAGATACACTTGAGCCTACAAAAGAGTATTTGAATAATTCTATAATTTCGGATGCAGACGGAGCTATAAATGTTTACTTTAATAAAAATGTAGAGACAAAATATGCATTTGATGGCAATGAAGCTAGTTACAATGTGAATTTAGAGGATAGACTTTTGAAGAGGATTAAAGCTGCCAATACAAGTATAGATGTGGCAACTTATGAGATAAATTTACCGGAAATAGTCGATGCTTTAATCGAAAAGGCTAGCGACGGTGTACGAGTGAGAATTGTGGCAGATGCTAAGAAAAAGACGAATGATTCGCACGGAGAACGTTATTTAGAGATGATATTAAATCTCGAAAAAATGAGGCGAGGCAAAGATGGTGTATTTGGAACAGATGATGATATTCACATGATAGCAGATGCTCCGATAGACATTTTAGATGATAAAGATCTCAGAAAATCATTTGGACTTCAAGAATCTGTAGATGATTTACCTGATAGGTATTTAGTAGAGGGTGAAAAAGATGGTGATGGATATAGAAGACCAGATGATCAAATGCACAATAAGTTTATGATAATAGATGGTTCTTGGGTATGGACAGGAAGCTGGAATTTTACGAAAACTGGACTTTATGGCGGAGAAAAAGAGATGCGATTTGATGTATTAGATGGAAATACTCAAAATGCTGTCGAGATAAATTCGTCGGATGTTGCAGATATTTATACAGATGAGTTTGAAGAAATGTACGGTTCTAGTAGCGCTGAACCAGATAGTGATAATGCCAAGTTTCACAAGAGAAAAGAAGACAATACAGCACATAAAGTAAAAGTTGGAGATACTGAGATTGAAATTTATTTTTCAGTTGGAGATGGAGCTATATCAAAAATGGAGGAGTATATAAGAGATTCAGCGGACTATAGGGTTTATTTTAATATATTCTCTTGGTCAGCATCTAAAACTTCTCCAGGTAAAGATATTTTAGAGGCTATAGAGGATAAGGTTAGTTCGGATTCTAGTTTTTCATTCAAGGGAAATATTGATTCGTCGTTCTATAGTCAAGACTGGGCACCGCCAAGTATTGTAAATGATACTTGGGGTGATTATGCGAGTAGAGCAGAGATCAATAAGGCTAGAGAGGATAGAAAACTTCACAGTAAGACGATGATAATAGATCCAAATACTGATAGCGATCCTACGGTCATAATAGGCTCTACAAACTGGAGCAATAATGGCGAGAATGTAAATGATGAGAATATGTTATTTATACATGATGCGGATATTGCAAATCAGTTTTTACAAGATTTTTATGGTGTGGTTGATAGAGCTGGTGGAGATATACCAAGTAAAGAGACTATGCTTACATCAGCTGAAATACCAGACGATGTTACATTTATACATGATGTTCAAGGTAGAAGCCATTTGAGTCCTAAATTAGACGAAGAGGTTACTATAGCTGCGGTTGTAACTGGTGTTTTGCCAACGTATGATAGTGCGAAGAGAAAATATTATAACAAAGCGCATTTAGTTGTTCAAGAAGAGAGTTCAGATTGGGATTCAGATGATTTGACATCAGAGGCAATTTATATAGACGCTAGAGCAAATGATTTGGATATTTCGAGTTTGGGTTATGGAGATGTAGTGGTTGTAAAGGGTTTAGTAAAAGAGCGAGTAGATGAATATGATGCAGGAAAATCAAATAAAACGAATCTTACTATGACAATGATAGAGGCAAGTTCTATAGAGAGGGCAAGTAAGGGTACTAAGTCTGATTTGCCGCTGCCTATAGTGATAGGAGATGGTGGAAGAGTACTAGTAGCGGATGAAGCGTATAGTGAGAGTGTATCTGATTTGACTCAGTCTACAGAGGTGTTAAAACCTGCTGTAAATGCTATAGATTTTTACGAAGCTATGGAAGGGATGAGAGTTTCTATTGAGAATCCTCAGATAGTTGGAGTTACTGAAAAATATGGAAATATGACTGTTGTTCCAAATAAAGGGAAACTTATAGATGCTGGTCATTTGACAGCTCATGGTGGAATAAAAGGAGAAGTAGCAAAGCCTGTATTGTACCCAATCATATTAGATGATGAGATGGGAGAGCTAATAGATTATAGGGAAAAGACGTTCAAAGGAATTAACCCAAGAGTTGGAGATTGGATTGATGGAACATTAAATGGTGTTATGCTTTATTCTAGAGGTAGATACAAAGTTTATCATTATGGTATGGATGAATTTGATGGAAAAATCAATGAAGGTCCTGCTAGAAGAGAGGTAACTGATTTAGTTGGAGCAGAAAAAGATTTGACTATAGCGTCTTACAATATTGAAAATTTCAGTGGAAAAGCATCTAATGATAAAGTAAAAGCAGTGGCAGAGTCTATAACTCGTAATCTGAAATCTCCTGATATTATAGGGCTTATAGAAGTTCAAGATAATGATGGACAAGATGATTCGGGTACATCAGAGGCAAATGAGACTTATGAAAAGCTTATAAGAGGAATAGTTTCAGAAGGTGGAATCGCTTATAATTATGTGCAAATAGATCCAGTTGACAAAATGGAAGGTGGAGCGCCAGGTTCGAATATAAGAGTTGGTTATCTTTACAATCCAAAAAGAGTTCAGCTCGGAGAGTCTAGTTTAAATGAAGTAGGAGGATCTAGAGATGAGGCTGCTTTGGTTAAATCAGATGATAGGGTGATGCTTGAGAAAAATCCTTCGAGAATAGGTGCTGATTTTGGTTCATCAACTCCATTTAAAAGTACTAGGCGTTCGCTTGTAACTGATTTTACTTTTAGAGGAGATCATGTATTTGTAGTGGCTAATCACTTTAGTTCAAAACGTGGAGATACTGGAGAATTTGGTAGAACACAGCCAGCGACAAAGGCTAGTGAAGCTAGGAGAATAGAGCAGGCAGAGATAGTGTACAATTTTGTAGATGATTTACTTGAAAAGGACGAAAATGCTAAGGTAGTACTTTTGGGAGATATGAATGATTATGAGGATTCTAGGACTTTAGAAGCACTTTGTGGATCTAAATTAAAGAATTTACATGAAAAATTGGAACTCAAAGAGAGATATTCATATGTTCATGAGGGAGTGTCGCAGGTTCTTGACAATATTTTGGTGTCAGAATCACTAGAGGGTAAAGCCGAGATTGATGTAGTGCATATAAATGCTGAATTTACACATAGTGATGGACGTGCGTCAGATCATGATCCTGTAATTGCAAGATTTAGTAATTTGGGCAAGGACGATTTTGTGGTTGTAAGCCCTACTGAAGTTAGCATAGATTCAGGCAAGATAAAAGATGGGCAAGAGGTAGTATTTACATCTGATGAGGGAAGTGAAATTTATTATACATTGGATGGAAGTGTTCCTACAGAAAAATCACTATCGGCTAATGGAAATAGGTTGTCGATTGAAATCGAGAAAAATATAGTAGTAAAGACAATAGTAATAAAAGATGGTCACAAGAGTGCTGTGATGACGTATAGATATGAATTAAAAGCTGGAGTTATGAGTATTTCAGAAGCGAAGACGACAAAAGAAGAGGTAACATTAGAGGGAATAGTTACTCATGATGTGAAAGCATTTGGCGGTAGTAATATATATTTTGAAGATGAAACGGGAGGACTTCTGATCCATCTAAATAGAGGCGATAAATTAGATTCTAAAATAGTACAAGGTAGCAAAATACGCGTAGAAGGTAAGATGACATCATACAAGGGCAAGCAGCAATTTGCATATACTAAATTACCTGTTTGGTTAGAAGATACTTCTGATGTAAGAGCTACTAATGTAGAGTTTAATGACTTGGGCAAAAAATATGATTCGAGATTGATTGGACTTAAAGGATTAGTTATAAAAGCTATGAATGATGATAAGTATAAAAATACTTATTTAGAATTAGAGTCGGGCAAGAAAACACTGAAAGTGAAAATCGACGCAAGATGCGGAGATGCTTTTGACAAGTTCAAATACAAGGTCGGAGATGTAGTTGAGGTTAGAGGATTACTTGATATAAATGATTATGGTATGAGATTGAACCCAAGAAACTTTAGTGATATAAGAGAGTCTGAGAATAAGGTTGAAGTATTGTCTAATGTAAATATCACAGTTTATCAGAATTACATGCCATCACTTCCAAAGAAGGTTAAGGTTAGAGATGGGTCTGGTAAAGTTAAAATGATGAATGTGAAATGGAAACTTGCTGATTACAATCTTTCTAAATTAGGACGACAAAGAGTCGTAGGAGTAATTGAGGAAATAGCATTAGAGATAGAAGCTATTGTAAATGTTGTTCCATACAATTACCAGCCTAGTGTTCCAACAATTGTAGATCAGCCTAGTAGGCCTATTCAAAATCAGGAAATAAATGATTTGAAGAAGAAAATAAGAGAGTCTATAAAGAATTTAGATGATAAAGAACAGAAAAAAGCTTTACGAGAGGAATTGAAACATATATCTAAACTCTCTAGCAAGAAAAAGTATGAGGGAAACAATGTAGTAAATTACGAGGTAAGTGTGCAATCACTTCAAACGCTGTTGGATAATGTAAAGAAAATAGAAGAGACTATGGAAGAGACTGGCGATGTAAATGTTGAAGTTAAACCGTTCTTGACGGTTAAAGTTGATGAAAATGACAAATCTCGCACTAAGAAAAAGGTTGAAGTTCCAAAGTCTATTATGAAAGAGCTAAGAGAGCATGATTTAGATGTGCTCATAGACCAAGAAGATATGCAGTTTAGACTTGCATCTGATGTGACGGATAGAGAGTTTGAAGAAATCATATTTGAATCAGAAGTTGTTTCTGATAGTGACATCGAAAATGAGTTAAAGGATGGAATGGAACTTGTAAGTAAGGTTTATGACATGGATTTACAATATGTCCAAAACGGATCAAAGGCAAAGCTCGAGAATTTTGAAAGAGAACCAGAAGTTATAATGCCAATGCCAAAAGATGTCTTAGCAGAAGATATAGAGGTTTGGGTAAAAGATAGTGGTTTTAAAAATGTAGAATCCATAGTTTACTGGGTAGAAGCTGGAGAAATTCACTTCAATACACCTCATTTTAGTGAGTATGCTGTAGTCAAAACTGTAAAAGAATTTTCAGATATGAAAATAGTTGAACCTGATAAAATTTGGACTATAGTTTTAAGTGGAGGTACAGATGATAAGTGTATAGATGATTCATCAGTATTTGTAGTGGATGAAAATCACGAAAAAGTAGAAGTAGAATACTATTTAGAGGGTCGAAATGTTTATGTAATTCCAGCTAGAAATTATGAACCTGGAGAGGAGTATACTCTTTACGTAAAAGGACTCAAAAATTCAAGAGGAAAAGAGCTAAAGCAAGATTTTAAATTGAGATTTGAAATTAAGTAATACAATTTTCAGCAACGAAGAGATATTGTATTTCTAGCTAATTTTATAAAAAAATGTCAGGTCTAAACTTTAGACCTGACATTTTTGCTTAACTTATGATTTGTGCGAAATTATCATATTTTTTAAGTGGCGAGATGGATAGTGTACTCTATTTACTTTTCATTTCAAAAAAGACCTCTACTCCATCAACAGTGTTTTGCATACCGTAGTTGTAATTATGAAGTTCAAGTATGTTTTTTACTATCAGAAGGCCTAGACCTGATCCACCTTTTGATTTGTTTCTAGATTTTTCTACTCTATAAAATCTATCCCAAATTTTGGGTAAATCAGCTTCTGGAATATGAGTTCCTGTATTTTCTATTGAAATCCTTGCATAAGATTTATTTGATATTGTTTTTATTCGAATGGTTTCATTAGAATTACTATATCGTATAGCATTACTCATTAGATTCATTAAGACTTGTTCTATTTTCAATTTATCTCCAATTACAGTGTTTGATTCTAGAGATAATTCTAGTGCTAGGTTATGCTTTTTCAATAAGGGATCGAATCTAGTGTTTAACTTAGTAATGAGGTTATTTATGTCAAAATTTTCTTCTGAAAGAGTGTAAGCTTTTGATTCGAGAGCAGATACTTCTAACATATCGAGTATCAATATATTCATTTTTTCTATTTCATCTATTATCACATCTAAGTAGTATTCTTTTTTATTTTCAAATATCCCATCTTTTATACCTTCTGCAAAGCCTTTCATTATTCCTAGAGGTGTTTTTAATTCATGAGATATATTTGCTACGAAATCTCTTCTTATCCGTTCTTGTTCTTTTTCACGCTCGATATCTTCTATGAGGGCTGAGTTTGCTTCTTGAAGTTCTGCAAGGCTGTGCTGTAGATTATCTGACAAGATATTTAAGCTGTCTGACAGACTTTCTAGCTCATCTCCTGTTTTTATGTCACAATAAACATCAAAATCCAGATCTGCCATTTGTTTAGCCGCTTTATTCATTCTAATAAGTGGTGAGGCTATCATTTTAGAGTATAGAAATGACAATAAAAATATGAATGCAACTGCTAAAACGAGCATATAAATGTTATACTTACTTATAAAAACCAATGCTTCATTGATTGATTGAAGGGACGTAAGAACAAAAATATAGTTATTTTCATTATTTATTTTAATTTTTTTATAGCATATGAGATGTTGCAAACCGGTATTAGAATCAGTAGACCAAAAATAATTATTTCCGTCAATATAATTTGTTGAGATGTTTTTGTATTTTAAAAGATCATCTTCTGAGTTATGGTAAGAAAAAATATTAGATATTTCCATCATCAATAAATCATATTGATAATAGTTATTTATTATGTCAAAATTAGGAATAAATACATATATTATTTCGCCGCTGAATTCTTTTAGAGTATAATCAGCAGGATATAAGTCAAATGTGTTATCAGAAGTCAAAGAAGCGATTTTATCAGAATCATTGTAAGAAATGCCTTCATAGCTAAGCGAATACAAGCTTTCATCGTTGTTGTCGAATTCTATATATTTCAATTCCATAAAATCACCGATTTTAGGTTCAATTAGGTTTAAAGAAGTGATAGTGTTGCTAGAATCTGACGCGTCAGATAAATCGGTTATTATAGGATTAATGCTGAAATAATCAGCATTTTCAGGAGTGATATCAGTTAAAGTAGATGAATATTTGCTAGAATGGATATCTACTATAGAGTATATTTCTTCAAGGCTAAAAGTTTTTATATTGCCTGAATCATCTCTTAACGTTATAGTACTTTCTGCATAATTAGAGTAAAGATCATTGCCTAGATCATCTACAATAATTAGAGAGGCATCATTTTTTTCTGTAAACTTATCAATTTCTTTTTTTATTTGATTAAAACCCCAATTTGATCTAACAAAATCAGAACTAAACGATTCAATGCTGCTTTTTATAGCTTTTATTTTGCTATTTATATAAAATTTTTCCATGAAAATATTTTGAAATATAAATTGGATAAAAAAAAGCAATGCAAATATACTTATAGTAGTAATAAATAGCTTTATTACTATTTTTTTAGGCTTCATCAAATCACCTCGAATTTATAACCAGCTCTTATAATAGTGTGTATATATAGAGAATATTGACCTAGCTTTTTTCTAATTTTTTTTATATGAGTGTCAACAACACGATCGTCACCAAAGTAGTCATAGCCCCAAACTACATTTAGTATATTCTCACGTGAGAGTACTATCCCAGGATTTTCAACAAGGTATAATAGCAGTTGGAATTCTTTATTTGATAGATCTATGAATGAATCATTTATTTTTAATGTATGAGCCGCTTTATTTATTTCTAACCCAGGAAATGAGATTAAATGATTTTCTTTTCCAAGGCTACCTTCTACTCTTTTTAATAGATTTGTAGATTGTGCAATAAGTACCTTAGGGCTAAATGGTTTTACAACATATTCATCTATACCTAATTCGAATCCTAAAAGTTTGTCATCTTCTTCTGATCTAGCAGTTAACATTATAATTGGAACTGATGATTTTTTACGTATTCGTCTGCAAACACTCCAACCATCTATTTTTGGCATCATTATATCAAGGATAATTAAATCTATATTGTATTCATCAAAAATTTCTAGAGCTTCTTGTCCATCGATAGCTTCATAAACATTGAAGTTACTTGCTCTGAAATAATCTGATACTATTTCTCTCATCCTATTTTCATCTTCTACTAATAATATATTTTTGTTCAAAAGAACACCTCCCTGTTACTATATTATAGCGTAAAAATATGCCCGACAAATAGAATTATCTATTAAAATAATATCTAAAAATCGAGCATATTTATACAATCAAGTTAATTTTAATATTTTATAGATTGATGTTAACTTAATAATCACTGCTTGATGAATAAAAGCAGTGATTATTAAGTTAAGAATACTAATAATTATTCGTCGATAGTTTCTAATTTAAAAGAGCCTTCTAAATATTTATCAAGAATATCATATAAATCGTTCCATTTTGTGCTAGCTTGATCAAATTTTTCATCATTTTCAAGATTTACTATTTCATTATAGATTTTTTCGGCATTTTTCATATCTTCTGCAGAAATTTTTTCATAGCTAAAATCTGAAATGAATTTTTTGAAAGTAGGGAGATTATAGTTTGCACAATCTACATCATCTTT
>JAOAQY010000226.1 GCA_025210965.1 Tissierellales bacterium | reverse complement strand
GCCTTCTAAAACCTTATCAGCTAATGTTTTTGCTACATAATAAATATTCTCATCTGAAGCCTTAACTTTTACATAGTCTTCTTCTGGATGAACTGCTAATGCAACATTTGCCGCAAGTGTCCATGGAGTCGTTGTCCATACTAAGAAAAACTCTTCTGTATCTTTTTTCTTGAATTTAGCTGTAACTGTATTTGACTTTATTTCCTTATATCCCTGTGCAACTTCGTGTGATGCAAGACCTGTACCACATCGTGGGCAGTAAGGTAATATTTTGTGACCTTCATAAATGTATCCTTCTTCAAAAAATTTATTTAGAATCCACCACTCTGTTTCAATATAGTCATTGTTTAATGTGATATATGGGTTATCTAAATCTACTTCATAAGCCATACGCTTAGTCATATCTCTCCACATACCTTCATAAGTGAATACTGACTCTTTACACTTTTCGTTAAATGCTCCGATTCCATAATTTTCAATTTCTTGTTTGTCGCTAAGACCCAATTGTTTTTCAACTTCGATTTCAACAGGTAAACCGTGAGTATCCCATCCAGCCTTACGTCTTACATGGTATCCTTGCATAGTTTTATAGCGAACAACCGAATCCTTAAGTGTTCTTGAAATAACATGGTGAATACCTGGACGACCATTTGCAGTAGGTGGTCCATCATAAAATACATAATCATCATTATCTTTTCTTGTTTCCATCATTTTATCCAAAATCTTCATATCTTCCCACTTTGAAGATATTGCTTTTTCTGTTTCTTTAACTGTCTTTTGAGACAATTGCTCAAACTTTGCCAAATGACTCACCCTTTCTCTTACTACTTCTACTCATTTTCTATAAAGTTCCTATATGAAATAAAAAAGTCCTAAGTCAAAAGACTTAGGACGATATATTCGCGGTACCACCTAAATTACAGATATAAACTACAATCTGTCACTTAAAAAGCTTAACGCGCTTCGACGAAATCACTTACTAAAATACTTCAGCGATTCTGCTCCGAGATGATCTTCCTAAAACGATTGATTGCAATCTCTCACCAATAAATTGCTTCTCTGTAAATGCCTCAATTTTAGTACTCTTCTCTTCATAGCATTTAATACGATACTCTTTTAAGCACCATTTAAATTTTGTATACTCCTAAAGAATATATCAAAAGCTTATGTTTTGTCAAGATGTTTTTGTTATTATTTATTCTTCTTTTTCTTCATTCGAATAAAGCTCTCCGTATACACTTTGATAATCCTCTTCTGCCTTTTCAACTTCATATGGATTATTGAGCGTACTATTTATAGGCGGCTTTTTCGGCTTAGTAGAATTATCCTCTGAACCTGTTTTCTTCTTCAATTGTTCTGCTTTTTGCTCAGCTACATCATAGGTTTTTGAAAATAAATCTTTTGTATATTCTTTGACTGAAAGCTGGTTTTTTATAGCATATTTATCTATAAACGCTCTTATCTCAATAGTATCTATGGCAAAATTCATTTCTTTTTCTCTGTATTCATCCACCCATCTAAACATATTCATTCCTATAAAATGACCTGAAAAATCAATTATCAAACTACCACTGCCAGAACCATATATTTCTTCTTCAGTATAAAAATACTTTGCTCCATTTATAGTCACTTTGTCGCCAATTCTTCCATCATCAACATCAAAAACTACATCCCTTAGTCTTTCTCTATTTCTTATACTAGCAACTCTATCTCCAACACCAAAAGATTCTCCCATGGCAACAAATGGATACCCCTGACTTGGAGGTAATTTCATAAGAGCTAGATTTAAATCCTTATCATACGTAACTAAACTTAGTGGATAACTTTCTGTCATAGTTTCATTCTGACCATCATAAATATAAAGTTTTCCAGTCGTTCTATCTTCATACCTGCTTATATTCTCATAAGCCGTAATAACATATCCATAGTGATTTATTATAACTCCACTAAATACACCTTTTCTATTTTCTAATAATACAAGCGCTCTTCTAGCCATAGACAATTCTTGTAAACTCATAGAATCGCCCTTATCCTTTACTACATACAAATTATTAGGCTCAGGCTTTCCAACAAAACTTCTATCCCCTAACTGTACTAACGGTTGCTCTATCTTCAAATATCCTTTGAAAAATAAATCTTGTCCAATAACATATTCTAAAATTTCACTCTTGTACTCAGATGAAACATTTAAAAATATAGTTTCATTTTCAGGTGTTATAAGTGTCAATTTAAAATCACCACTTTCTGCATTTTGAACAACATCTTTTATACTTCCTTCTGCCGTTACTTTTACATAAGTGTCTTTCAAATTTTCTTTTTTTAATGAGTTAAAATTTTCTTCGTAATCACTGACAAACGATTCATAAACTTTACTCTCAGAAGGGTCTTCGCCTGTAACGTCTAAGATACTCTCAGCTTTTAGCTCTGGATCGCTCAATCCTTTAATTGTTGAAAATATTACTGTTGTCCAAAATCCAAGAATTCCTAAAATCGCTAATATCAGCAATATCCACTTCATTTTTTTCATAAAAACACCTCAATTTACTTTATTTCAAATCCCAAGCAAGTACAATCATCTTTTCTCTTGTCTCTAGATATGGGTAATGTTCTTTGTAAATAATTCATCCTATTTTCGAGACCATTTTGCCTAAATACTTGAGTAATTAATTCTGTATTTGCAAAAACATTCTCAAGTCCATCTGTGTAAAAGAAATACTGATCTTTAGGTTCTATTTCAGATATAAATACTTCAAAATTGGTATCATCAAACATTCCTAAAAATGCGCCTCTATTAATTTTCTTTGAAATTTGTCCGTCATTTTTAGCTATAACAAATTCGTTTATTCCTGCGCTACTAATCGATACTATATTGTTTTCAAAATTAAATTTGAAGCAAAGTGCTGCGACATAATTATCATCTAGGTACTTTCCTATTTCGCCATTTATATAATTCAATATCTCAGCTGGTTCTTTACTACTTTCTAGACTCTCTTCAAACAAAATCTTCATAGCAGAATTAAATAGTGCAGCTGAAATACCTTTACCCATAACGTCTCCAAGAATTCCGACTACTTGATTCTCTGCAATTTTTTTCAAATAATAAAAATCTCCGCTAACAACATAATATGGAACATAAATTGCTTTTGTCTCCAAATACTTTTTCAATCCAAAAGGTTTTTTTATTTGATTTGTCTGAAACTGGGCCGCTCTTCTAAGTTCTTTTAGCTCTTGAGTTGTCTCTTTTATAAGTATATAATCACAAATATTTTGCTTCCAAAGTATTTTTGAAAGATATGCACTGACTTCAATGACCTCTCCTCTTTGAGTACTAAGCTTCATCTCAAAGTGTGATTTATTTAGCTTATTGTCTTCTTTAGCCCATTTATCAATATATGCTCTAATTTGACCTCTAAAAAATTCTATGCTCGATTCAGCCTCTTCTGAACTATTTGTAATTTTGATTATTATATCTTCAAATGCTTTATTCAAAAAAACAATCTCTTGGTGATTTATTATCATAACAGGCTCTTGCATACGACTAAGTACATCCCTAAATCTGATCTCTTGAGCCTCTATATAGCTTAACTTCTCTTCTAACTCATTTTCTAATAAGTTTTTTTCTCTATTATGCATCGTATAAATTAAAATTATATTTCCAATAAGCAACGGTAGCGCTATAAAACACATTATACCAGATACGATTGCATGATTTTTAGTAGACATTACCCCACTAATAACGCTATATATCAAGAAAATTAACAAACTAATTTGAATACCATAAGACAATCCCATCATCCGTTTCATTTTTTTATCTTTCATTGGTTTTATCAACTCCATTTGCTAATTATATAATATTTCTAATATAAATTTTATTCTTTGTCCAATATAGCTTGATTGTAAACCGCTTCCGAAACTGCTTTTACTACTCTTTCATCAAGCGCATTTGGAAGTATGTGATTTTCATCTAAACAATCTTCTTGTAAATCAGCAATGGCTTTTGCTGCCACCAATTTCATTTTATCGCTTATCTCAGAAGCTCTAGCATCTAGTGCGCCTCTAAATATACCTGGAAATGCAAGGACATTATTTACTTGATTTTCATAATCTGATCGTCCAGTTCCAACAATCTTAGCACCGCCTTTTTTTGCTAATTCTGGCATGATTTCTGGTGTTGGATTGGCCATTGCTAACACAATCGAATCTTTGGCCATATTTTCTATCATTTCCTTAGTCAATAAATTCGGTGCGCTCACCCCTACAAATATATCGGCATTATTAAGTGCTTTCTCTAGACTTCCTTCCAAATTTTCTCTATTTGTAAACGACGTTAATTTTTTTTGATGCTCTGAACCGTCAGTATTTGATGCATTTAATATCCCCTGTAAATCGCAAACTAATATGTTTTCAAACCCATATTTGTATAGCATATTAGTAATAGCTGATCCTGCCGCCCCTGCTCCATTTACAACCACTTTAACATCTTCTTTTTTCTTATTTACCACTCTAAGTGCATTAATCAAAGCTGCCAATACAACAATAGCTGTTCCGTGCTGATCATCGTGAAATACTGGAATACTCAACTCTTTTTTTAAACGTTCTTCAACTTCTACACATCTAGGCGCACTTATATCTTCTAAGTTTATTCCTCCAAATACAGGTTCTATACGTTTAACCGTCTCAACTATTTCATCAACATCTTGCGTATTCAAGCAAATAGGAAACGCATCTACATCAGCAAACTTTTTAAACAATGCAGCCTTTCCCTCCATTACAGGAATCGAAGCTTCTGCTCCTATATTTCCAAGACCTAGTACTGCCGAACCATCAGTTATTACTGCTACCGTATTTTTCTTTAATGTATAATTGTATACCTCTTCTTTATTATCTGCAATTACTCTGCACGGAGCAGCTACTCCTGGCGTGTATACTACACTTAAATCATCTCTAGTTTCAATTGGCATTTTGCTCTCTACACTCAACTTACCACCATATTGCTTATGTCTTTTCAAACTTTCTTCATTAAAATTCATTTTATATCGTCCTTTCTAAATGCGAAAAAATCAAATTATTTAGGATTTCTAAACAATTTGATTTTCTCATTCTAAGCTCTTAACGACTTCAATTTATCGGCCATAGCTCTAGCTATTTCTTTTGCTTCATTTCCGTCTTCTTCTTTCAAAGCACCTTTAAATTCATTAGGCTCATGAACCATTTCCCATTTTATATTTTCTGCAAATTTCTGTAGATTTTTAACTCCTCCACCACTCCAAGCATAAGAGCCAAATATCCCTAATAAATGTTTCTTCACTCCAAACAATTCTATTTCTTTCAATAAGTGTTCTACAGTAGGAAACATTGCAGTATTATACGCACAGCTACCAACTATAAAACCTTTATACTTAAATAAATCACTTATAATATATGACATATGTGTTTTTGACGCATCATAAACCTTGACGTTTTTGATGCCTTGTTCTACCAATTCTCTAGCTATTATATCTGCCATTTTTTCTGTATTGCCATACATAGTTCCATATACTATTACGACACCTTCTTCTGTATCGTATCGACTCCACTTATTATATTTTTCTAATAAGTATCCTAAATTAGATCTCCAAACTGGCCCGTGAGCTGGTGCTACCATTTTTATTTCCACATCACTTAATTTTTTTAGTGCTTTTTGAACCATCGCTCCATATTTTCCAACTATATTAGAATAATATCTTCTCATTTCATTCTCATAATAACTCAAATCTATCTCATCATCGAACAATGCTCCATTAATAGCTCCAAAGCTACCGAATGCATCTGATGAAAACAGTATTTTTTCAGTTTCATCATAAGTCAGCATTGTCTCTGGCCAGTGAACCATAGGTGCTGTATAAAATCTTAATTTGTGATAACCTAAATCTAATAACTCTCCATCCTTCACTTCATGTAGGTTAGACTCTAAAAAATAAAATTGCTTTAACATTTCAAACGTTTTAGCATTTCCTACAATTTTCATGTCAGGGTATTCTCTAACCAATGCAGCTATACCACCTGAATGATCTGGTTCCATATGGTTTACTATTAGGTAATCTACAACTCTATCACCAATAACGCTCTTTATATTTTCTATAAATTCTTCAATCTTGCTACGTTCAACCGTATCTATCAATACAACTTTATCGTCATCTATCATATATGAATTATATGAAACCCCTTTAGGTAGTGGCCACATATTTTCAAATAAAGCCAATCGTCTGTCATTAACTCCTATATAATTGACACGCTCTGACATTTTTATTCTTTGCATGATTTTTCCTCCTTTGGATTCAAATAAATACTCTATTCAATTCCACTTTATTATAACGGTTTTGGATACAAAAATCAATTGATAGAATTTATTTTTGTATTCATTACAAAAAACTTACATATCTAATTTGTCCATCTTCAATTTAGCATATTGAGGTAATCCATTTTTATGTGGTATGTCATTTTCGCCACAAATAAGTGGTCTCATGTACTCTATGCATTCATCAGTTACAAAATTTCCCTCTTCATTAATCCAATGAGTTGGTATCATCTTCTCTTTGTTTGCAACCTTGCTCACATCTACTAAATTCATCTCGCACTTATACTCTGGTTCTCTGCTGCATTTATAAGCAACCATTTTTCCGCTATAACCCTCTAGCGCAAATTTAACACCAGCTCGCCCTGCGTTTTCTGCTTCTTCTATATCCGTTTTTGACGTACAATGAGCTGCCGCTCTTTGAAGAACATCAAATTTTATAACTTTTACTCGCTTCTCTATATTAGTTTGGACAAATTCTTTAAGTATTTCTCCTACTCCTCCTAATTGAACGTGACCAAATTGATCATGTCCTCCAATACCATTTCCTACTGCAGAAATATAGTCGCCATCAGAATTTTTAATTCCCTCTGATGCAACTATTACCACCTTACCTCTTTTTTCTAGCTTAGCTTTAACATCGCTTTTAAATTTATCAAAATCGAAAACGGCTTCTGGTAAATATATTAAATCAGGACAATTATCATAATCTTCACTAGCTAATGCTGCTGATGCAGCAAGCCATCCTGCATTTCTTCCCATAGTTTCAATTATTGTAACAATATTTTTATCATAAATCTCGCCATCATAAAAAGCTTCTATAGTGCTTGTTGCTATATACTTCGCTGCACTACCAAATCCTGGGCAATGATCAGTTTCTGGTAAATCATTGTCTATAGTTTTAGGAATACCTAAAATTCTAATATTCGAATTAATTTCTTTTGCATACTTACTCAATTGATCAACTGTGTCCATTGAATCATTTCCACCAACATAAAAGAAATATCCTATATCTAGTGCTTCAAAAACTTCAAATATTTTATTATAATCACAATCAGTTTCCTCATAGTGATTCAATTTATATCGACATGAGCCCAATGCCGATGCAGGAGAAGTTCTTAATTTCTCTATTTCACAATCCTCTTCGTTTGCAAAGTCAAATATATGATCGTCCAATACCCCTTTTATACCATTTTTCGCACCCATAACTCTATCTATAGAGTCTGCTTTCTGAGCTTCTCTAACCAATCCATATACCGATGCGTTAATTACACTTGTCGGGCCTCCCGATTGAGCTATCAAACAATTTTTTTTCATGATTTCATCTCGTCCTCTCTATTTCTAACTTTGAACCTTTTATATTTTACCACATTCTTGTGACTCAGAGCACATTTTTATCGTTTTTTTAGTTTTCATTTATAAATTTACATAAAAAAACTGCAGATGTCTTCAATCACAAACCCACCCACAGTAAATTCTTATTATATTCAGCCTAAAAAGAGAATAAACCAGATGGGCTAGATCTGGTTTATCATGACGGGAAATATCATGTGTAAGATAGTATTTGCAATTAGCAATTATCTCACAATTAAATTATATAGGTTTTGGTGTCAAATTTCAACTTATTTTAAGATTTTTTTATTTTTTATCATTTTGATCAAATTTAAACATGATTTTTCATCAAATATCAATTTAAAATTATTTACAATTACATTTAATAAAATTTTAGGGTATAATTATATTATATAATTTTCGTAATCTTATCGTATTTACAATGTTTGTTTGAGGTGGGTTGTTATGGACGACATTATTTATTATATTTCAATCGACTATGATCTAGGTTCTGATTTAAGCAAAAAGTTGCTATTATTTAACTTTGAGCATAGCCGTGACTTAGTTCTCGAAAAGATAGATTTATTTTTTACACTCGATGATGATTCAAAGAGGTCAATTCAAAATGTATACAATGATTCAACTGGTGCAAGAATATATCTTAGAAATATAAAATCAGTTATAAAAATAGGAACTCTTTCCTATACTTCAAAAGAAGAATTTAGTGAATTACTCAGCTAGATTCTTCTTTTCTATTTTTTCTTCTAATTCTGCATAATCCGATACTAAATCTATTATCACCGCTGCAATAGGAACCGCAATTAGCATTCCCCATACACCCATAATATTTCCTCCAACTAAAACAGAAACTATAATCCAAAATGGTCCTACCCCTACTTTATCTCCTAATATCTTTGGTCCTATTATTAAACCATCAACCTGCTGTAATATCAATATATATATAGCAACCATGAAAGCTTTCATCGGACTATAAAATAGCGTTACAATTACAACCGGAATAGCACCAATAACAGGTCCAAAATAAGGTATCATATTTGTTATTCCAAGAAGAATCGCAAATAGAATAGCATATGGTACTTTCATAATCCACATTCCTATAAATGCTATAAATGCTATTATACTTGAATCTAAAACTTTACCACCTAAATAACTTAGAAAAACTCTATTTGATTTGCTAAGAAGCGAGGTCACTTTTTTATATTGTTCCTTTTTCATAATTTTTGAAAGTATTTTACCACTATTTTTCAAAAAATCATCCTTTTGCACTAAAAAGTAATATGCTATTATAAGTCCCATAAAAAAGTTCATACTTCCCTTAGAAATCCCTGCTGAATTTTCAACTATACCTTTCAGTACTGCATTTAATAGCTCTAAACTTTTCCCATTACTATCAGTTAAAAATTCCATTATTTTTGACTGTATGTCAAACTCATTTAAAATACTATAGTTTTTACTTAATTTTGTAATAACTTCAATAACTTGATTCTTGAAAGCTGGAGCATCTGATATCAAATTACTTATGCTAGTTGCTAGTGCTGGTAACAATGTAATTATTGACATCACTACAATTAGTACTATTATCAAAAAAACTAAAGCAACTACTTTTTTTCTCTTCCACTTTGTCTTTGATATCATCGATTTTATAATAGGCTCTATAAGATATGCCAGTATCAATCCTATTACTATAGGTGATACAACTTGTAATACGTAGCTAAAGCCCATCTGAATCTGTCCAAAATTAACTATGAAATGATAGCAAATAATTAGCAATATCCCTGTAAGCAACGCTTTTTTATTTATCTTTTCCATCTAAAAAACAATCCTTTCTCTTGCTTAACTTTATTTGATTATATAACAATAACTATTCGAAATCTACAAAAGATAATTGCCTAATACCTAAATCTTCTAAATTTGATACCGAAACACCCAATAAACGCACTCTTTTCTCAAAATTTATTTGCTCAAATATTCTTTTGACCGCATTCAAAATTTCCTTTTCCTCAGCTAACCCGCAAGGAAGTGTTCTACTTCTCGTTTGATTTTCAAAATCTTCATACTTATATTTTATAGTAATTGTTTTTGCAGATAAATTTTTCTTTTTTAAAATTTCTTCCACTTCTATTGTACATTCTTCTAGTTTTGACCATATTTTATTTCTATCCGATAAATTTTCTCTGAGTGTACGCTCTACACCAATTGACTTTCTCTCATACTTTGTTTTTATTTTCCTACAATCAATTCCTCTAATTTTATTATAAATTTCCAAACCATAATTTTCTCCTAATATAAATATTATTTCCCTTTTAGACAACTTATACAAGTCTTCAACTACCCCAATGTTCATTTTATATAATTTCTCAGCAGTCTTTTTTCCTAAGCCATGTATTTTAGATATTTTCATTGGAAATAGTAATTCAGGAATCATATCAGGTGTTATCATAAATGTTCCATTTGGTTTATTCCATTCTGATGCCAATTTAGCTAAAAATTTATTGTATGAAATCCCTATCGAGAGTGTCAAACCGGTATTCTCAAACACATCTTCTTTTATCTTTTTAGCAATTAGTATTGATGACTCAGCATTTTCATCTAATTCTAGGTAAGCTTCATCTATAGACACTTTTTCCATTGATTTTGCATATCTGCTTAATATTTTAAATACCCTTCTCGAATAATCGCTATATAATTTGTGATTTCCGTTCAAGCATATTGCATCTTTGCACAATTCTTTAGCCTTATACATTGGCATCGCTGAATGTACACCGAATAATCTAGCTTCATAGCTACATGTAGCTACGACGCCTCTGTCAGACTGACCACCAATTATAACAGGTTTCCCCTTCAATAGTGGATTTTCATTCTGTTCAACAGATGCAAAAAAAGCATCTAAATCAACATGCAATATCCTTCTGTATCTTCCCATAATCACATCTCCCCAAAATCACTTAATTCAATTATACTATAAAAACAGTAATCGAACAAGCGTTCTGTTCGGTTTCAAAAAAGATACAAGGATTAGATATCCTTGTACCCTAAAATAAAAATTATCCTTGTAATGTCTTAAGACCTGCTACATTTAATAAATTCCATGGCTTACTATAATGTGGCTGGAAGAAGAAATCTACAAAAGCAAGTTCTTGCATTGTCATTTCATTCTGGATACAAACTGAAACAGTATTCATCATTTGAGTCAAATCCGCATGTGATACAATCTGCGCTCCCTTTATTTTACCTGAACCTTTTTCATAAACCATTTTAAGTCTAGCCATTTCATGTGTAGGCATAAATTCTGGTCTGTAGTGATCTTCCACTACAACTGTTTCATATGCTACATTAGCTTCTTTAGCCGCATCTTCAGTAAGTCCTGTCGATGAAATATTCAAATTGTATATCTTTATTCCCGAAGTTCCTTGTGTGCCTAAATACCTCACCTTATTATCAACCAAATTATATGCTGCTAGTGTACCCATCCTTATAGCATTAGTCGCAAGAGGTATATATCTATTTTCCCCAGTAGGATTGTATATTACAGAACAAGCATCTCCGGCTGCAACTACGTCTGGATGACTGGTTTTCATGTACTCATCTATTATTATTGCACCATTTGGCAATTGATTTAATTGACCCTTGAATAAATCAGTATTTGGTCTAAAACCTATGCAAAGTACTACCAATTCAGCTTCATGAGTTTCTTTATTTGTAACTACATGTGTAACTTTTCCCTCTTTGCCTTCAAACCTCTGCACAAGTTCTCCAAGTGCAAGTTTCACACCATGTTCTCTAAATGTTCCTTCAGCCATATCAGTATACATTTCATCTAGATACCTACTTAATATTCTTTCTTGAGCATCTATCAACGTAACGTTTTTCCCATTTTGTTCAAACGCCTCTGCTAATTCAACACCAATATATCCCCCTCCAACAACTACTACATTATCTATCCCCTTTGATTTCTCTATAATCGCCTTCGCATGATTATAATTTTTGCACAATTGGATATTTTCTAGATTAATATTTTCAATTGGAGGAACTACTGGCCAAGACCCAGTAGTTATTATCAATTTATCAAAAACCTCCTTGCTTACTTTTCCATTATCTAAATTTTTAACTTCAAGATATTTTTCATCTAAATTCGCTTCCACTACATCGTGTTTCATCTTTGTTTCAACACCTAATTTTGCAAGTTCTTCTGGTGAACTGTAAAACAAACCCTTTGAATCTTTTATAACGCCTCCTACGTAAAGTGCTATTCCACACGACAAAAATGATATATTATCATTTCTTTCATACACTGTAATTTTTGCATCTGGATAAAGCTCTGCCGCATTTAATATAGCTGCCGTTCCTGCATGAGTACAACCTATAACTGCTATTTTCATAGAATCCACCTCTTCTTTTTTGTAATGGTTTTATTTTTGATATCATTATATACTTATCATCTTTTCTTTTCAAGCCTATTTTACCCCAAACTATTGTTTTTAAAACAAAAAAAGCAGAGCATTTAAGCTCTACTTTTAAATTACATATTCATAAATTTTCCAATTTTCTATTTTGTCGCAATTAGTTTGTTTATATTTTTCCCTCTTTCAGAAAACTTCTTTTCATATTCAGTCATGATATTATCTTTGCTAAACTCACTAGAATGTAAATCGCGAGTAACAAGTTTCATATTCCAGCCATTATATTGCAACTCTTCTAGTGAAAATTGAAACAAATCATCATTATCCGTTTTAAAATGAAGTTCTCCTCCTTCTTTTAAAAGTTTCTCATATTTTCGCAAAAAAGTATGATAAGTAAGCCTTCGCTTTGCATGTTTTTTCTTTGGCCATGGATCAGAAAAATTCAAATAAATTCTGTCTAAACTATGCTGCTCAAATAAATCTATTGCCTTTCCTGCATCTGAATGCACAAATCTAAAATTATCTAGCTCTTCAATCTCGTCATCTAATAATTTCATACCTCTAACTATAACTTTAGAATTCCACTCAAATGCCAAATAATTATTTTCTTTATGCTTCTTAGCCATTGAAGAAAAATATCCACCGTAACCTGAACCAAATTCTACATGTACTGGCTTATCATTTCCAAATATTCTTGTAATATCTTTTTCATACTCTGCTAATTCCTTTATAACTAAAGGATGTTCCCTCATCATATCATGAGATGAACCCACATGTCTAAGTCTCATACATTGCCTCCCTACTTCTGTTACAAACAAAAATCATAAATCTATCGAATTTTCTATTGCCTGTCTAATACTCCAAATATGCGCCTCGTAATTCAATTGTATCATAGCTTCTGACGGTGACAACCACATCAGATCACTTTCTTTAATATCCTCATCTGATACCTCACTCATGTAGAAATAACTTTTGAGTTTTAAACTTTCTGGCTCATTAAAAAACGTAACAGCCTTTTCTATATATTCTAAATCACTTATCTTAATCTTATAGTCCCTAATAAACTGCTCTTGACATTTTCCAACCTGACTATCTAAATCTGATGAATCTATCGGATAACTAGGTAATATACAGTCTCCATCTTCACTATTTCTAAGAACCGCAATACAACCTCTTCTATTAAACAATACTAAACTTAATTCTTTTTCGACTTCATAAATCTGATTTTCTATTTTGATGCCAAAAGTTCTCATAATTTACTCCTCCCAAATATATAAGTCACTACTGTATATTTATCCTAAATTCTACAAATTATTCGCTTTTGTTTAATTAGTACTAATTTATTAATCGTAAATACTCAATATTAAAATCTAAAATGAATAGTTTATATTAATTTTTCTTTTGATTTACTATCACCACTTCTCGGACTCCATTTTTAGAAATTGTAAAATGAATTATATTATAATCACTCAGCAAAATACGTATTTCCTCATTGGTATAAAATCTCCATATCATACCAGATCTATTTCCCTCATTGTATTTCAAACTGCCATCATCTAAAACATCATGTTCTATCGACAAATTCTGATTATTTATTCCATCAAAACTGATATAGATAAGTCCGCCCATTTCAACAGTTCTAGATATTTCATCCAATGCTCTTTTTGCCTCTGCTACTTTTAGATAATTCAAAACCGATCTTACAATCATTCCCTCAAACATATTTTCTTCAAAACTCAAATTACATATATCCTCTTCGACATATTCTTTATGTGTTAAACCCATTTTCCCCAAAATATTTTCTGTCAATTCTATTGCACTATTTGATATATCAAATCCAGATATTTCAAAACCATTCAATGCTAAAATAATACTATATTGTCCAAATCCACACCCTGCATCACATACTCTTTTTATGTTGTACTTTTTGAAATAATCAATAAAAATGCACTCGATGTCTAATCTAATAATTGAATCTAGCTCTTTGCTTTCCATCCTCTGCCACATTTTTTCCCAAAACTTCTTCATTTTGCGCCCCCATTGCAATTTGATTTCTTTTATTCATTTTATGAGCTGTTGACATCATCAATTTCAGTCTATTTAGCTGATTAACCTCACTTGCTCCCGGATCATAGTCAATAGGAGCAATATTAGAATTTGGATATGCTTTCTTTAAACACTTTATCATACCTTTTCCTGTCACATGATTTGGTAAACACGCAAACGGCTGAATACAAGCTATATTTTCTACCCCCGACTCAATCAGCTCTATCATTTCCGCTGTTAAAAACCATCCCTCTCCCATTTTGTTACCTGTTGACAAATATTTAGTGGCTTTTTGAGCCATATATTTTATATAATGTGGCATTTCAAATCTCTTACTGTTTTTAAGAGCACTTCTAAGAGGCTTTCTATACCTTTCAATAAATCTAATTAACAGCTCTGCCGTCATCATTCCCTTAAAGCTTCCCCCTAAAAGTTCATAGTTAACATGACTGCTATAGGCTGTGTATAATACAAAATCTATTAAATCCGGTACCACTACTTCTGCTCCTTCTGATTCTAAAACATCTACTATGTCATTATTAGCTGTTGGATGATATTTAACCAAAATCTCTCCAACTACTCCAACTTTAGGTTTACTTTCAAACTCAGTTACTTCTAATTTGTCAAAGTCTGCGACCATATCATAAACATTTTTAACATACTCACTCCATTTACCTCCACGCTCTAAATGATCTAGGCACTTATCTACCCAGTACTGATAAAGCTCATTTGTGCTGTCTTTTACCTTCTCATAAGGTCTGACTTTATACAATAATCTCATAAGCAAATCACCATATAATGTTCCCATAAGCATATTTCTAATCATTTTGTACGTAAGATTAAATCCTGGATTTGGTTCTAGTCCAATTGCATTTATAGATATTACTGGTATATGTTCTAACCCTGCATCTTTCAATGCTTTCCTTATAAATGCTATATAATTTGTAGCACGGCATCCACCACCAGTCTGACTTATAACTAGTGACGTATTTTCCAAATCATACTTACCCGATTGAAGAGCCTGCATCATTTGACCTGCAACTATTATCGATGGATAACAAGCATCGTTGTTTACATACTTTAAGCCAGTTTCTATAGCCTCTTTATCAACCGCTGGAAGTATTTCTACTTTATATCCTCCAATATCAAAGCCTGGTTTTAAAAATTGAAAATGTATCGGAGACATTTGAGGTACCAATATAGTGTGTCTTTGTTTCATATCAGCTGTAAATAATTTTCTTTCAGTGTTTTCATATATTTTTTTGGGTTCAAAACCTTTTTCATCTCTTTCATTCATGGCTGCAAGAAGTGACCTAAGTCTTATCTTGACCGCTCCTAAATTACTAATTTCATCTATCTTTACTACTGTATAAATCTTATCATACTTCTCCAATAAATCTTGTACTTGATCTATTGTAACTGCATCTAATCCACATCCAAAAGAATTTAGCTGAATAAGTTCTATTTCTTTTTGCCTTGAAACATACTCAGCTGCCGAATACAATCTAGTATGATACGTCCATTGATCAACCACTCTAATCGGCCTTTCTATACTTCCTAAGTGTGCTATTGAATCTTCAGAGAGAACTGCTACATCAAAAGAAGTTATTAGTTCTGAAATACCATGATTTATCTCCGGGTCAACGTGGTATGGTCTACCAGCTAGAACTATTCCCTTCATTTTATTATTTTTTATAAACTCTAACGCTTTTTCCCCTTCATGCTTTATATCTTGTTTATACCTATCGTATTCGTCATATGCACTTTCCAATGCAGCATCCATTTCTTTTGAGCCAATATTATACTCTGATAATACGTCCATCAATCTTTTTTTAAGTATTTTTTTATCAAATATCGGTAAAAAATCTTTATAAAATTTAATGCTTTCATCTAGGTTTTCCATATTTGCTTTTAGTGTCTCTGGATATGACGATACTATAGGACAATTGTAGTGGTTACCTGCATTACTATCCTCTATATGATTGTATGGTATACAAGGATACCATATAGTATTAATTCCTCTTTCTATAAGATTTTCCAAATGCCCATGTGCTAGTTTTGCTGGATAGCATACTGATTCTGATGGTATGGATTCCATGCCATTCTCATAAATTTTCTTACTAGATCTAGACGATAAAATCACTCTAAATCCAAGTTCTGTAAAGAAAGAAAACCAGAAAGGATAATCCTCATACATATTTAGTACCCTAGGCATCCCAATTTCGCCTCTTCGAGCAGCATCCTTAGATAGTGGTTTATAGTAGTTAAACAATCTATCATTCTTGTATTTGTATAAATTTGGAATTTCTTTACTTTTTATCTTTTCTATTCCAAGTCCTCTCTCACAGCGATTTCCTGTTATATAATTACTCCCATCAGAGAAATTATTTATAGTCAACAGACAATTGTTTCCACAAAGTCCACAGCGTTTCATCTCTGTGTTAACCGTGAAACTTTCTAACTGTCTCGAATCAAGCAAACTAGATTTTGATAATTTAGCCCTCTCTTTTGCAATAATTGCAGCTCCAAAAGCACCCATAAGCCCAGCAATATCCGGTCTTACAACTTCTCTACGAGTAATTTTCTCAAAACTTCTAAGTACAGCATCATTGTAAAATGTCCCGCCTTGTACTACTATATGCTTGCCAAGTTCTTTTGGGTCTCTTATCCTTATTACTTTATAGAGCGCATTCTTAATAACCGACATAGCTATCCCCGCCGATATATCATTTACATTAGCTCCTTCTTTTTGCGCCTGCTTCACTCTAGAATTCATAAATACAGTGCATCGTGATCCTAAATCTACCGGTGATTTAGCTTTTACACCCATTGATGCAAACTTTTCTATATCTATTTTGAGTGATTTTGCAAATGTCTCTATAAAAGATCCACAGCCCGAAGAACAAGCTTCATTTAACATTATAGAATCTATTATTCCACTTCTTATTTTCAAACTCTTCATGTCTTGCCCACCTATGTCAATAATAAAATCAACATTTGGCTCAAAATACTTAGCAGCTTTGTAGTGAGATACTGTCTCTACTTCTCCAAAATCTACTTTGAGCGCTGCTTTTATGAGATGTTCTCCATATCCAGTTACAGCTGAAGCAACTATTTGTGTTTTAGAATCTATTTTTCTATATAAATCCTTAAGTGCTGATACTATGGTTTTCAGTGGATTTCCTTCATTACTTCCATAGTAATCATACAGTAGCTCATTATCTTCATTTATGAGAGCTAATTTGGTAGTAGTACTTCCAGCATCAATTCCCAAAAACGCCTTACCTTCATAGTTTTCCAAACTACCCCTTTTTATTTTAGCTTTTCTATGTCTATGAGAAAATTCATTATATTCCTCATCATTCTTGAATAATGCTTCAAGGTTTTTTGCCTCTCTATTCGTCTTCTTAAATAAATTTGGCAGTTTGTCATAAAATAATTTAGACTCTAAATTTGAGCCCTCTTCTCTAGCTATATTCGCAGCCCCTAATGCCACAAAATACTGTGCATGCTCTGGGAAAATAATTTCATCATCACTTAATTCCAATGTATCTATAAATCTATATCTTAATTCACTTAGAAAATGAAGTGGTCCTCCTAAAAATGCCACTCTGCCTCTTATTGGTTTTCCACAAGCAAGACCACTAATCGTCTGATTTACTACAGCTTGGAATATAGATGCTGCTAAATCCTCTTTCTTCGCTCCATCATTTAATAATGGCTGTATATCTGTCTTTGCAAAAACTCCACATCTTGAAGCTATCGAATATATCGTTGTACTTTTTTTAGCAAGTTCATTAAGTCCCATGGCATCAGTTTTAAGTAAACTAGCCATTTGATCTATAAATGCCCCTGTACCACCCGCACAGGTTCCATTCATTCTCTGCTCTAAACTAGTCTCGAAATAAGTAATCTTAGCATCTTCTCCTCCTAGCTCTATAGCAACATCTGTTTCTGGTATCAAGATTTCTACTGCTCTAGTACTTGCAACTACTTCCTGAACAAACTCTGCATTCAACCTCTCTGCTACACCAATTCCAGCCGATCCCGTTATCATTATTTTCATATTAGAGTCTTCTAGTAGCTCTCTAACATCTGAAAACAAATCCGCAACCGCTTTTTGTATGTCTGAATAATGCCTTTCATATTTTTGAAAAACAACTTTACCATAATCATCAAGCACAACTATTTTTACAGTTGTAGAACCTATATCCATTCCTATATTGTAGTTCATACTTTCACCTCATTCAATCTCGTTGAATAAAATTTCCATACTGCCACTTGTTAGATTTATTCAGCGTCTTAATACTTCTATTCTAGTTAAGCAAATTTCCTATGTCAATCAAAATATTATATACATAATATATGCTTTTCATATATTATATATTATACTATTTCCATTATCAAAATTCATTTGTTTCTTCTAATTATATTTTGGGTATGATATAATGTAATGATATTCATATAAGTTCATTATTTATAAAGTTTCAACTTTTATGATATCTAATATTTTTAAGGAGGTGCTCTTTTATGAGTACACATATTAACGCTAAAATGGGTGATATCGCCGAAACAGTACTGCTTCCTGGAGATCCTTTGCGTGCAAAATATATTGCAGAAACATTTTTAGATAACCCTGTATGTTACAATGAGGTAAGGGGTATGTATGGATTTACAGGTACTTACAATGGAATAAAAGTTTCAATACAAGGTACTGGTATGGGTATACCATCTATGTCTATTTACGTAGAAGAATTAATTCAATTCTATGGAGTTAAAAATGTAATTAGAATAGGTTCTTGTGGTTCAATACAAAAAGATATAAAAATAAGAGATGTCATAGTAGCTATGAGTGCATCTACTGATTCTAGTATAAATAAATTAAGATTTGATGGAAGAGACTTTGCTCCAACTGCTAATTCAGATTTATTTATGAAAGCAATGAACAATGCTATCAATAAAAATCTAGCTGTAAAAGCTGGAAACGTTTTAACTCATGACTTATTCTACCAAGATGATCCTAACGAATGGAAACGCTGGGCTGATTTTGGTGTATTAGCTGTAGAAATGGAAACAGCTGGTCTTTATACTTTAGGTGCTAAGCATGGTGTCAATGCACTTTCAATATTAACTGTAAGTGATAGTTTAATAACTCATGAAGAGACTAGTTCCGAAGAAAGAGAAAAAACATTTAACGATATGGTTGAGTTAGCTCTAAGTCTTGCATAATTTAATGTTTTTTTGATAAATAATTTAAAATATTAAAGCATCCGTGATTTTACAAATAAGTTACGGATGTTTTTTTACGAACTTTTCAGATAGAAAAGGTTTTCCCATACGTAATCATACGAATCCCATCGCGTTTTTGTTTATTTTAATACGTTTTTTGTTGACTTAATTTGGTTTATTGTATACAATGTTGTCAAGATAAATCAATTGAGATTGTTTATCACTCTATTTCAACCACTGATACTCATATATACTATTGAGTTTCGCCAAAATAAAGGAGGCTATTTATGTATAAAGAATGGACTGGTTTTGCAAATGGTAAATGGCAAAATGAAATTAATGTAAGAGATTTTATTCAGAAAAATTATTCACCATATGAAGGTGATACTTCTTTCCTAGCTGACGCTACTGATGCTACTAAAGCTCTTTGGAAAGAAATTTCAAACTTAAAAGTAGAAGAATTAAAAAATGGTATATTAGATGCTGATACAAAAATCATATCTTCTATTATTTCACATGAACCAGGTTATATCTCTAAAAATGAAGAAAAAATTGTTGGTTTACAAACTGATAAACCATTAAAACGTGCTATAATGCCATTTGGCGGTATAAGAGTCGTGAAAAATGCACTTGATGCTTATGGTTATAAATTAAATCCTGAAACTGCTTCTATTTTCGATAATAAATATAGAAAAACTCATAATGATGGCGTATTTGATGCTTATACTGCTGATATGAGAGCAGCTAGATCTGCTGGAATAATCACAGGTCTTCCTGATGCTTACGGACGTGGTAGAATAATAGGTGACTATCGTAGAGTTGCACTATATGGTATTGATTATTTGGTAGAACAAAAGCAATCTGAAAAAGATCAACTTCAATTAAACTATTTCAATTCTCAAATAGTTCGTGCTAGAGAAGAAATTTCTGAGCAAATTTACGCATTAAGAGAATTAAAAGAAATGGCTGAAACTTATGGATTTGATATTAGCAAACCTGCTCAAAATGCCAAAGAAGCAATACAATGGACTTATTTCGCTTATTTAGGAGCAGTAAAAGAACAAAATGGTGCAGCTATGTCTCTTGGACGTACTTCTACATTTATAGATATTTACATCGAAAGAGATTTAAAAAATGGTGTTTTGACTGAAGTGGAAGCTCAAGAATTAGTAGACCATTTCATAATGAAACTTAGAATAGTTCGTTTTCTTAGAACACCAGAATACAATGCTCTATTCTCTGGAGACCCAACATGGGTTACCGAAGTTATTGGTGGTATGGGAATCGATGGTAGATCGCTTGTAACAAGAACAAGCTATCGTTATTTACACACTTTAAAGAATCTTGGTCCTGCTCCTGAGCCAAACTTAACTGTTTTATGGTCTAAAAATCTTCCAAGTAATTTTAAGAAATATTGTACTAGAGTGTCAATAGATACAAGTTCTATTCAATATGAAAATGACGACATGATGAGAGAGTGGTATGGCGATGATTACGGTATCGCTTGCTGTGTATCCGCTATGAAGATTGGTAAACAAATGCAATTCTTTGGAGCTCGTGCTAACTTAGCAAAAGCATTACTATATGCAATTAATGGCGGTAAAGATGAGAAATCTGGAAAGCAAATTGCTCCTGAATTTGCACCAGTAACATCTGAATATTTAGAGTTTGATGAGATAAATCGCAGATTTGACCAAATCATGGATTGGTTAGCTGCCCTTTACATCAACACGCTAAATATCATCCACTATATGCACGATAAATACGCTTATGAAAGAATACAAATGGCTCTTCACGACAAAGATGTTATGAGAACTTCTGCTTGCGGTATAGCTGGATTATCTGTAGTTGCAGATGCCCTTTCTGCTATAAAATACTCTAAAGTAAAAGTTATAAGAAACGATGAAGGTTTGGCTGTTGACTACGAAGTTGAAGGTGAGTACCCAGCATTTGGTAACAATGATGATAGAGTAGATTCTATAGCTTCTGATTTAGTTCATAGATTCATGGAAAAACTTAGAAAACATAAGACGTATAGAGATTCAATACCTACACTATCAATTTTGACGATTACATCAAATGTAGTTTATGGTAAAAAAACCGGTAGCACTCCTGATGGTCGTAAAGCTGGAGAACCTTTTGCACCAGGAGCTAATCCTATGCATGGTCGTGATCACAATGGCGCTATAGCTTCTATGGCTTCTGTTGCCAAATTACCTTACAAAGATTCGGAAGACGGTATTTCTTACACATTCTCAATAGTACCTAAAGCATTAGGTAAAGATGAAAATGATCGTGAAAACAATTTAGTTGGTCTTCTAGATGGTTATTTCAATGATGGTGGCCACCATATAAATGTAAATATTTTCGACCGAGAAACATTATTAGATGCTATGGATCATCCTGAAAAATATCCACAGCTTACAATACGTGTATCTGGTTATGCTGTTAACTTTGTAAAATTGACTAGAGAACAACAATTAGATGTCATAAATAGAACATTCCACGAAAGATTTTAATGTAAAGGTTAGGTGATTCTATGATCGGTAAAATTCATTCTATAGAAACGTGTGGAACTGTCGATGGTCCTGGTATTCGATTTATCATTTTCACTCAAGGTTGTCCATTGAGATGTAAGTATTGTCATAATCCAGATACTTGGAAATTATCTGATGGTAAAGATTCCGACAGCGAATCTTTAATAAGTGAAATTAAAAAATACCGATCTTACATGGAATTTTCTGGCGGTGGTGTTACTATTACAGGTGGTGAACCCCTTATGCAATCTGAATTTGTTTCTGAAATTTTTAAAAGATGCAAAGAAGAGGGAATTCATACTGCATTAGATACATCGGGACAGGCTTCTATCGATATAGCAAAAAAAGTTTTAGATTACACCGATTTGGTTCTTCTAGATTTAAAGTCTATAAATCCAAATATTTTTAAAGATCTTACAAAGGCTGATTTAGAGCCAAGTATAGAGTTTTTAAACTATCTTCGTGAACAAAATATTAAAACTTGGATTAGGCATGTAGTAGTTCCTGGTATCACTGATAATCTAATCGATTTAGAAAATCTGGCAAAATTTATAGCTCCATATGAAAATATTGAGCAAATAGAGCTTCTTCCATTCCACAAAATGGGAGAATTCAAATGGGAATCATTAGGTTATAACTACGAGTTAAACGATGTGGTAGAACCATCGAATGATCTCATGGAAAAATCTATTGAAATCTTTAAAAAATATAATCCGAATAAAATTGTAAAATAGCAAAAATAGTTGTCAGAAATATTTCTGACAACTATTTTTGTTTAAATGAATAATTCAAAGTATTTAATATTTTATTTGGGTGCATTTTTGTATTTCCTATGATATACTTGTCAAAGTTACTGATAAAAATTTAAGATATAAAGGAATTGATTATAATGTCATTTAATAATTTAGGATTAAATTCACATCTCATAGATGTATTAAAATCTCAAAGAATTACGGAGCCTACACCAATTCAAAGCTCTAGTATTTCACAAATTTTAAACGGATGCGACGTAATTGCAGAAGCTCCAACTGGTTCTGGAAAAACACTTGCATTTTTGCTACCAATCTTTCAAAATATTGATTCAAAAAACAACCATATACAAGCTTTAATAATTTCTCCCACTAGAGAATTGGCTCTTCAAATAGCCTCTGAAGCTGACAAGTTGAATTCTGATTCTAAACTAAATATACTTTGTTTATTTGGTGGACAGAATCTCGGTTCTCAATTAAAAAAATTAAATAGATCAATTCACTTAGTGATAGCTACCCCTGGTAGACTTTTAGATCACATTTATAGAGAAAATATTGATCTTTCAAATGTAAATACATTTGTTCTCGATGAAGCCGATCAAATGCTGTACATTGGATTTAAAAATGAAATTGAAAAGCTAATTTCCATACTTCCTAAGAAAAAACAATTTCTTTGTTTTTCTGCAACTTTGGATTCTAAAGTAAAAAAACTCGCTTATAGATATATGAACTCGCCAGTTGAAATTAGTGCTAAACTTGATAAAAATCCTATAGATTTAATCGAGCAACAAATCATACTCACTTCTGATCGTTGGAAACAAGAAGCTCTTTTTAAAGTATTAGATGAAGAAAATCCTTTTTTAGCTATAATTTTCTGTAGAACCAAAAGAAGAGTAGACGACTTAGATCGCGCTATGGCAGCCTTAAAATACAATTGCCTCAAATTACACGGTGATATGCCTCAAAATGCGAGACAACGAGTTATGAAAGCTTTTAGAGATGTTAAAATTCAATATTTAATTGCTACTGATGTAGCTGCACGTGGATTGGATATAACAGGAGTAACTCACATATTTAATTATGACTTCCCTGAAAGTAGCGAAAATTACATCCACAGAATAGGTCGTACTGGCCGTATGGGGAAAGATGGCGTAGCTATTAGTTTTGTAGTTCCGAGAAATGAAGCGTTATTGAAAGAGGTTGAGATGGCAATAAATAAGACTCTTTCCAAAAAAACACATGACCATAATGCTTAAATTTAGATAAAAAAATCGATTGGTGAGAATAATCATTCTCACCAATCGATTTTTTTATCTATAAATCTTTATCTAAAATATACGCTATCCCTAATCTTATAGTTGCTTCAAGTCCTTTTTTATGTGTTCTTTCAAAAGCATGAGATGCATCTACTCCAGGTCCTATAAGTCCGTGTTTAAATTCCCATCCTGCTCTCATAGCTGCACTCGCATCTGAACCATAGCTAGGATATATATCTATCTTATAATCTATATTTTCATTTTTTGCAAGCCCTACTAATTTACGTTTAAGCTCTAAATCGTATGGTCCGCTAGAATCTTTTGCACAAATTGTTACAGCCTGTTCTTTAGATGTTTGTCCCGTACCTGGTGCAGCCATATCTATAGCAACAAACTCCATCGTGTTTTCTGGTATCCCAGCAGCTGCTCCATGACCAACTTCTTCATAATTTGATATATAGAAATTTACAGTGTATGGAAGCTCTGCTTTTTTCTCCTTTATAGATTCAATCATTCCAAGAATAGTAGCTACACACGCTTTATCATCTAAATGTCTCGACTTCACAAATCCACTTTCAGTTACAACTGTTCTAGGATTCAAATAAATAAAGTCCCCAACTTCGATACCCAAAGCCTTAACTTGTTCTTCATTTTCAACTTCTTCATCTAACCTGATTTCCATGTTTTTTTCATCTCTATCAGTAGTTCTAGCCTCTGCCCCATACACATGCACTGATGTTTTATTTAACAAGATCGTTCCGTCTACCAACTTCCCATCTGCTGTAGACACTTGAACATATTCCCCTTCAACACTATTCCAAGCATATCCACCAATTTGTGTCATCTTTAGTCTTCCGTTACTCTTAATTTCTTTTACCATCCCACCTAAAGTGTCTACATGAGCAGATAATGTCTTTTGTTTAGTATCATCTTTTCCCCTCATAGTTCCTATTAAAGCGCCTTTTTTAGTTATTCTAGTCTCCAAACCTAATTTTTCAAACTCTAATCTAACAAAATCTATAGCATTTTTTGTATCCCCCGAAGGACTAGCTATATTTAGAAGTTTTTCTAGATTTTCTACTACATAAGTCATATTAATTGTCAACGTTCTTCCCCCTTGTATTAATTATCCATAGCTTCTACTAAATTTTCAAAAGCCTCTTCATCTAGTATCACTATTTTTTTATTTTTTATATCTACTAAACCTTTGCCTTTCAATTCATTTAAGTACCTACTAACAGTCTCTCTACTTATCCCTACCATATTTCCAAGTTCTCTTTGAGAAATATTTACCTCTAAATAGATTTTTCCATCTTTATAAACTCCATACTTTTCTTTCATATTTTTAAGTATGTAGTTCAATTTCTGTTTAGCATTTCCATAAATCAAAAGTTTTATCTGACTATTTTGTTCAGTAATTCTAGTACTCAAAGATTCTATAATTTTAAAAGCAGTTTCTGTTTTAGATAAAAATTCAATTGCGTTATGATATGTCATTTGATATGTTTTGACATCAGTAAGCGCTTGTGCCGATGCTGCCCTCTCAATATTTTTACCTATTATGTCCATCTCACCTAAAAAATCTCCCTTTGTAAATATTGTAATCAACTTATCTACTCCGTCTTCAGATGAATGGAATATCTTTATTTTCCCGTCTACAACAAAATGTAACGTTCTGTCGGTATCACCTTGCATAAATATATAATTCCCTTTTTTATACTTTCTAAGTATAAGCTGTTCGGCAATCGAAGAAAGTGACTGTTCATCATAATCATTAAATAAGTAATGCTTTTTCAAAAAATCTATTTTCTCTTTCATAGACCCGCTCCTTTACTCTATACTATTTCATTATACTCAATATTACATACCATATTCAATGTTTTAAATTTAAAACTTGAATCTAAATTGTATTTGTTTCGTGTAATTTATTCCAATACTATTGCTCTTTTATTTCATTGGGGGTATCCTATTAATAGTTATTGAATTAATTTAAATCATTTTAAGGAGTTATTTATGTTAATAAAAAAACTTAATAATAAAAAAATATCTATAAATTCATTTTCCATATTAAGTATTTTAGGTATTTTTATTTTAGCCAATTTACTTGAAATATCGATAGCAATAGTTCCATCTTCATTTGTTAAAATATATCTAAGCAAATCATCAATAATTTGGGTACTGTTTATAATAGGCCTTTTTACAAAATACATAGTCATAAGATGCCTTATTTCATGGTTTTGCTCTTTTCAAAAACCACCTATAATCAATCGCTACAAACCAGGCAGAACATTGATTGTTTGCCTTTTAATACTAATATCTTATAGATTGATTTACAATTTTGGAATAAGCCATATATTTGATTTTTCAAGAAATTCCTCAGTAGTTACTTCTACATTCAATGAACTCTTTAATTTCAAAATACTTGCACTTATAACAGTATTACTTGTAAGTCCAATTTATGAAGAAATCATATTCAGAGGATTAATTTTAAACGCTTTGAGAGAAAGACATTCTGAAACCTTATCCATTGTGATATCTGCTATTTTATTTTCTATCGTTCATCTCAACTTAGTTCAATGTGTAAACACTTTTTTGATAGGTTTGATCTTGGGACTGATATATGTAAAAACTGAATCTTTATATATCGTTATATTCGCTCATATATTTCACAATATGTTAGCTTTGAAATTACCTACCTTTATAAATGGCCCCAATTGGCTACAAATTACAGGTTCTGTCTTTATAATAATTATTAGCTTGCTTGTATTTTTAAAGTCTATTGCTTACATTTTTAATCACAAAACAGAAATAGAAAATGACTAAGCTCAAAAATTATAGCTTAGTCATTTTTTTATATTAATAATTTCTTCTTTAAACTCTCGTTTTTATGAACGATTTGAACTAAAATCTGATAAATAACTACTCCCATAAAAACTCCTATAGTATTGAGCATCAAATCATCAACATCAAAAGTACCAAGACGAGTTATGTATTGCCCACATTCAATTGCTAAACTAAGCAAGAAACCCAATAGAACATTCCACCAACATTTCAATTTTGGAAATATCATTGGAAGCAGTAGTCCCGCTGGAATAAATGCTAATATATTTCCATAAATATTGTAAAAGTAAACCTCAAAACTATAATTGTTATACGCTCTAGTAAAACGCTCTATTGATTTAAATAACTCCAAATTATAATCTGGTGTATCTGTAGCAACTCTATAATAATTCCCATACGCTTTTATAAATACTTTATAGATTAAAAAACTCAAATAACTAGCAAATGCAAATGAGACACCCGCATATGCCTTCTTATTTAATCTCATTCTATCAACTCCGTATAAATCATTTCGTAAATCCAATTAAATTACTCAAAAATGAAGTCTTTTTCCATTCATGAATACCTGATGTTTTTATCTCACAATGGCATTTTAATAATTTTTCCACCATCATTTTTTGGCTTTCCCCAATTTTTATAGACTTCGTACAATTTGAAGACAATCCCCTTGGAGTTGGGCTTATCTCAAATTCAACTTCATAACTTTCTAATACCTTTTTAAGTGCATATAATTGAGTTGTTGCTTTAAATAACACATAATATGATTTCTCCAATTAGCTTCTCCTATTCTTTTCCTTTAAACTCAATCTTATTGTAGTATCCTAATCTCTGAAACACTCTATCCGGAATAACTGAGTTATCCATTCCCAAAAACTCAACATAATTTCTATAATATTTTTTGGATTCTTCAAATTTTCTCTCTGATTGCTCAATTTTCTTTTGGTCTTTCAATACTTCTGCCTGTTTCCAAAGTACATCACCTATATTAATCTGTGCGACTAATCTATCTGGATCATATTCTAAAACCTTCCTCATCAATGTTTCCGCATTATCATAATGACCAAGTTCATAATCAAAGTAGGCTATATCATTCAATACTCCAGCAAATTCTGGTTTCTTTAAACTATACTGACTTCTGTATCCTGATACGTCAAATAATCTATCATATACATCCACAGATTCAACATTTGAATCTATTCCAATTTGTGCCATAAGATATTTATCAAGTCCCCAATCAAGAGCTTCTTTCGATAATTTAAGTTTTTCTTTTTCAGTCAAATCCTCTCTTCGATATGTCAAAAATGCGTAATCATGAGCAACTCTAACAGCCATAGTCGCAACTTTAAAATAGTAATCTTGATAATTATGTGTATACTCTGGAACAAAACTATCATCAAGAGATTTAGCTGACTCTACATCCCCTTGTCTAAGTAAACTTACCATGCTCTCGTAATATTCTCTTGTAGGATCTTTTTCACTACTTGAAATTAACTTAAATCCATTTTTTTTAAGCTCAACTACTACATCTAACTCAACCGCTTCCTCCGAATATTGACTCCATATCAAAAATCTATTATCGCTCAGTCTTTTGACCTCTAACTTATCAAAATTAGCTACAAAATTTCCAACAACAAATTGTGTCTTCAACTCATCTTCTGCTTCATCAATTTTGGCAATCAGACTCTCAACATAAGGCCTTTTATCTTGCTTACTAAGCGGTGCTAATAACAAATATTCATTTTTATTCAAATTATAAACTTTAAATTGCTTAATCAATTCTTCTGAATAAGACTGCTTTTTTTCCTCAAGAATTTTCTTTAATAATTTTTCCATCTTCTCATGCTCAGCTTCATTGTACTTTTCTTCTAAAATATGTTCTTCTTTTGAATTTTGCGAATATACTTCTTCTTCATAGTCAACAGTCTCATCTGAATTCAATTCTTTTTTTTCAACTACAATTTTCTTACTACAACTAGTAAGAAAAAACACAATAACTAGAAAAAATATAAAGCTATAACGCTTTCTTAGCATTTCACTCACTCCTAAAACCTTTTTCTCATAAACAGTGATTAACCGAACGGCAGATAAATTTTTACAACAGTTCCTTTTTCATACTCACTTTCTATTTCTAGCCTTCCTCCATGAAGCTCAACTATACCATTACAAATAGAAAGTCCCAATCCGCTTCCAGATACTCTACTTCTACCTTTATAAAACTTTTCTTTTACTTTAGGCAAATCTTCTTTTTTTATTCCAATTCCATAATCTTTGAAACTTATTAAAAGCATAGCTTGAATCTGTCGGACCTCTACTTCAATTTTACTACCCATACCAGAAAACTTAAGTGCATTGTCTAGTATGTTTATAAAAACTTGTTTCAGCCTATTCCTATCTCCCTGTATCTCTGGTAAATCATCATCTATGTCTACTATAATTTTTACTTCTTTTTCTCGAGCTCTATGCTTATACTGATTAGCTACTTCTCTCAGTATATTCTGCAACTTAAATTCTTCTTCATATAGTGTCAATTTATTACTTTCTAGTTTTGAAAAATCTAATAGTTCTTCTGTGAGACCAATTAATCTATTTGTTTCACTCGAAATTATCTGCAAACCAATTTGCAATTCTTCTGAAATCTCATCTTCTGTCGACAATAAAGTTTCATTCCATCCTTTTATTGCCGTAAGAGGTGTTCTAAGCTCATGAGAAATAGATGAAATAAACTCATTTTTTATTTTATTTGTTTTTTCTATTTCATCTGCCATATAATTTAAAGTATCTGACAATTTTCCCATTTCATTTTTTTCCTCAATACTTCCTCTTATTGAAAAATCGCCTTTTGCCATTTTTTCTGAAACTAAAATCAGTTCTTTAACTGGTCTTATTATGGAACGAGCTAGTATAAAACTAACTATCAATGCCAATATTAAAACTAGCAATCCTATAATCCATATTTTAAAAATCAAATTATCACTTACTCTGTCTACTTCTTCTATAGACGTAATATACCTTATAACAGCTGTTTGTCCATATCCATAACTAAGAGGTAATGAAATACTGAGTATCTTTTCCCCAGTCTCTGAATCTCTACCTATATATCTATCAACTTGTCCATTTATTGCTGAAATAAAATCACTTGTCTGTATAGTCTTATTACTATTGAATCGGCTTGATGACTCTATTATCCTCCCATCTTTGTTTAAAATCTGTAAAGTACAATACTCATCATCACCATAATTTTCAATTATATATCGTCCCTTGTATTGAAGCGAACTATCAGGCAAGTATTTATCATAAAACTCTGCTGATATATTTGCTCTATCAATTAATAGTCTGTGTATACTTCCGTAATAGTATTCTCTAATTCCTATCATAAATATTATCTCAAATATTAAAATAATGAGTACTATTGTAATCATAGAACTAAATATAATACGTGACTTTAAACTTTTCACCCTACTCTTCCTTTCGCCATCTATATCCACTACCCCAAATAGTTTCTATATATTTTGGACTTGAAGAATCTTCTTCTACTTTTTTTCGCAATCTACGTATGTTAACATCAACTATTTTCACATCACCTATATAGTTTTCTCCCCAAACTTCATCCAAGAGCTCATCTCTTGTAAGTGCCCTATCTGGATTTTTCATAAACATTTTCATAAGCGAAAATTCAGTTGGTGTAAGCTCAATCTCAATTTTAGATTTATAAAATTTTCTAGCATTTAAATCTATTTCAAATACTCCCGATACCAAATGATCATTTTCTTCACTTTTTTTCTCAACTCTTCTTAGCAAAGCATTTACCCTTGCAACTAGTTCCATAGGACTAAATGGCTTAGTCAAGTAGTCATCTGCACCTAAATCTAATGCCATGACCTTGTCCAATTCTTGACTTCTAGCAGTCAACATAATAATCCCCATATTGTCATTGCTATTTCTAAGCTCTTTACAAACTTCTAGTCCATCAATTCCAGGAAGCATTACATCTAATATCGCCAAATCTATATCCTTGTGCTTTTTGTATAACTCTAGTGCTTTTTCCCCAGTGTCTGCTTCTACAACCTCAAAACCATTTCTTGCAAGATTGATCTTTACAAAAGCACGAATCGATGCCTCATCCTCTAATATTAATATTTTATTCATACTAATCCCCCTCTTACTCCTTTAAAAAGTCAAATCCCTCTAAAAGTTCTTCTTTTGAAAGTTTCATGGATTTAAATGACGATTCATATTTGTCTATAGACAATTCATATTCATCATCTATAATAATATACCTCATTGTAGCATTCTGAGCTACAACATCGTATTTTTTACCATCTTTCTTCAATTTCGCTTCAAGCTCACCCCACTGCTTGTTCTCTACTACAATCAGCGTATATAGTGAAAGTAAGCTCTGACCATCTTCAGTTACATAAACTAATTGTTTAGAATCCTCTACATTTCTATTATCATTTGACACTATAGTGATTTGATCATTCCATTTTTTAGGAAATAAAAATCTATATCTATAATCATAATTTATATAACTTTGTCTATCAAATACAAGGGAGTCTTTTCCATCCCAAGTTCTCCATCGTTCAATATATGGAATATTCCGATTCATTATAGTTTCATAACCTATAGGTTTGATGAATTCTCCAACTTCAATTATCCCATCTCCATCTATATCCTGACTTTTAATAAAATAATTACCATCTGATAATTTATTTATTATATCAATACGTTTATTTGTTTCAACAATATTTACTAATTTATTTTTTTCAACCTTTAGCATTATGCTGTCTGCCGTGTGTACTCCAACTCTAAAATCTACAACAATTCCAATATCATCTTTGTACAAATTCCCCACCGCAATATTATCATAATTACTTACAAAATCCTGTATCTCATATTCGTTTAAAAAATATATAGTACCTTTATTTGCTTTATACAATTCCGCTTTTGCTAACACATTCCTATCTAATTGAAAAAGTACTATTTCTATTTTGTCATCATAATCGAAGTCAGCCAAAGCCAATTCATTATAAGATTTTTCAAAAATTCTTGATACGCCTTCTCTCTCTTGAACAGAGTAAATCACCAGATAATTATCAAAATTCTGCTCACCTACATATCCTACAATAATTTCTTTTACTCCATTATTTGTAACATCTTTAAAATAAACCTCTTCAACATCATTAGCTATCTCATTTTTTATATCATAAATTTCCCAGCCACTTTCTGTATGCATTAAAATCATAACTCCAGCAAAATACTCTTGATTCTGTGATTTGTAAAACACTATTGCTTCATCTCCGCCATCATTATCCAAATCTATATAGTTTATGGCAGCTACACTCTTATCACCCATTCCAGAAGTCAATTGAGTTTTTTCCGGAAGCATTTGATCAACAACCTCCCTAAGCTCTTCTTGATCAACTGCAAGTTTAGGCGGATGAATAAGTTCTGTAGGGCTTTTCACTACTAATTTTTCACATCCAGTTAAAATCAGCACGCTCAGAATACCAAGTATCAATATTTTTTTTAATCGCTTCTTAGACATTAAATCACAACCTATTATATAGTCTTTAATCAGTTTATAAATTATCTCTAAATTATGGGTTACAAAATTATTACATTCATCCCACCTATTGATTATACCATAGCCTTTATTTCAAAACAAAACACATAATTCAAGCTCAAAAGTCGCCTTGAATTATGTGTTTTAAACAAATCAAATTTAATTATTTACTCTGCTACAAACTCAACATTTTTCTCGTAGAATGTATCTTCCTCAAATAGATTTTCAGACTTCGCAATGAGTAATGTACATACTGCATCACCAGTTATATTTACTGCAGTTCTAGTCATATCCAACAATCTATCTATTCCCATAATCAATCCTATACCCTCTATTGGTAAGTTAACTGACTGTAAAACCATAGATAATGTAATCAGACCAACACCTGGTACTCCAGCTGTACCAACAGAAGCCAGAGTAGCTGTCAATATTACTGTAATTATTTGTGGTAATGTAAGCGTAACTCCGTACACCTGAGCTATAAATATTACAGCAACACCTTGCATTATAGCCGTACCATCCATATTTATAGTCGCTCCAAGTGGCAATGTAAATGATGCTATTTCCGGAGACACTCCGCATCTCTTTTCTACCATTTCTGTCGTAACTGGTAGAGTTCCTGAACTAGTAGCAGTTGAAAACGCAACACTCATTGCTGGCGAAAAGTTTTTCAAAAATTGAATTGGACTCAATCTTCCCAAGAATTTAAGTGCACCTAAGTACGTCAATATTCCATGTAAAAACAATGCTATCAAAACAGTCCCCATGTATTTTCCAAGATTCCACATTGCATCAAATCCCAATTGTGAAAATGTTTTTACTAACAATCCAAAAACTCCTATAGGAGCAAGGTACATAACCATTCCTACCATTTTAAGCATCATCTCATTTAATGACTCAAACACATCTTTTGCAGCTTTTGCCTTTTCTCCCAATAATGATATTGAAATTCCAGTCAAAATAGCAAATACTATTATTTGTAGCATCTCTCCATCAGCCAATGCTTTTATTGGATTTTTCGGTATCATGTTTAACAACACTTGTGTAATTGGAACACTCTCTTTTATCGTTGGTTGTTCTCTAACTATGTTAGATAGGTCAAGACCAATTCCAGGGTTTAAAACAGATGCCAAACCAATTGCAAGTGTTATAGCAATTGCCGTCGTTGTCAAATAAAAACCTAATGTTTTTCCCCCTACTCTACCTAATTTTCTCATATCTCCAATACTTGAACTTCCACAAACTATAGAGAAAAATACAAGTGGTGCAACAAGCATTTTAATAGATCTTATGAATAAATCTCCTATAAATGCCATACCGTATCCAACAAATATTTCGTCTAACCACTTAGATTCTGGCATCTTATTAATTATAATACCCACTATAATTCCTGCAATTAGTGCTATAAAGATATTTCTCGTTAATTTTTTTGTTCCTTTGATAATAATCACTCCCTCGCCATGTATCTTTATACAGTTAATATATATATTATACACAAATCAAGCCGCTTTTGCAAGACAAAGTATTTTTTCTTGCAATCAAATATTCATTTAGCTTTTTTTAAAAGCAGTAATTGAATAATGAAAATCAAATTATTCTTTTTTCTCTATATTGATTTAATCCAGTGTGTATCTTTCTTATTCATTGCCAAATCTTAAGCATTTATTTCCACTTAATTCATTGTCTTATAGCAACAATATAGTATAATTAAGATAGTCATATTAAAAATTTAAAGAGGTGATTTTCATGTCAAAAGCATTAGAATATTTATTGAAATACGTTGCAGTAGATACACAATCTGATCCTGAATCGACAACTAATCCAACTACAGAAAAGCAATTTAACCTGGCAAATATTTTAGTTGATGATTTGAAAGAACTCGGTTTAAACGATGCTAGAGTTGATGAAAAGGGTTACGTATATGCTTCACTCAAAGGTAATACTCCTGGCCCTAAACTCGGTTTTATAGCTCATATGGACACTGCTCCAGATGCTAGTGGTGCCAATGTAAAACCAAGAATAATAAAGAACTATGATGGTTCCGATATTTTGTTACATGATGACTTGAAAAAAATCATGAAAACTTGTGATTTTCCAGTTCTAAAAGAATATGTAGGTCAAGATTTAGTTGTTACAGATGGAACAACTTTATTAGGTGCTGATGATAAAGCCGGTATATCTGAAATACTAGCAATGTTAAGCCATATAAAAGAAAATCCAAGTATTTCCCATCCTGATTTAAAAATAGCTTTTACTCCTGATGAAGAAGTCGGTCAAGGAGCTGATTATTTTGATGTAAATACATTTGGTGCTGATTTTGCCTACACTGTAGATGGTGGAAAGATCGGTGAATTAGAATATGAAAACTTCAATGCTGCTGGAGCTAAAATTAAAATCAATGGTAGAAATGTTCATCCTGGTGGAGCAAAAAATAAAATGATAAATTCTATGCAAATCGCCATGGAATTAAATCAAATGCTACCTCCTCAACAAAGACCTGAGTTTACAGAAAACTACGAAGGATTTTTCTTACTTACTCAAATCGAAGGCTGTGTAGAAGAATCAAAAATGCAGTATATAATAAGAGATCATAATCGTGAATTATTTGAAACTAAAAAAGAATTACTAAAATCAATAGTTACTTTATTAAATCAAAAATATGGTGAAAACACTATCGAATTAGAATTAAAAGATCAGTATTATAATATGAGAGAAAAAGTAGAACCACATATGCATATCATTGATCTTGCAAAAAAATCAATGATTGATAGTGGTGTTACACCATTAATCCAACCTATAAGAGGTGGTACTGATGGTGCTAGATTGTCTTTCATGGGACTTCCTTGCCCTAATCTTTTTACTGGTGGACATAATTTCCATGGAATATACGAATTCATTCCAGTTCAATCTATGGATGCATCAGTTTCTGTTTTAATTAAAATACTTGAAAATAGTGTTTTAAAATAATAATCAAAAAAAGCAACCACAAATAGTTTTTTGAGCTATCTGTGGTTGCTTTTCTATTTAAAATTAAATTATTGATTGGTTCTGTCAAGTAAGGTTTTTAGATTTGCCTTTTCTGTTCTTTTCTTTTCTAATTATTTTCATCTACTTTCCCTCCTTTCGGTCTTTACTTACGTCTAATTCTTTTCAATTCTATTGACTCTAGTATATTTAAAGCTCTTCTTTTCTCTGACTTCATTTCAAATGCTCTATTTTCAATAATCATTTTCATAACAAATCCCTCCTTTTTAATATTATCTAAATTCAACAATTTCTACAAATGTGTTCTTTTTGTTCTCTTGTACTCAATTTGTCTGTAGCTAGATAAATCTCTTTTTCTATCTTTTTTCAAATCAAAAACTCTGTTTTCTAAAATCATCATCATATTATCACCTCCTATACTCTAGTTTACGATACTGCTCATAACTACTTCCTTTCATTTTTCTCTGTCTTCTTGTTTGAATTAGTAACATTGCATCGTCTAACATTCTCATATAAATCTCTCCTTTTTTACTATAATAGGCATAAAAAGAGCAGGGCCATCGGCTCTTCTTGTTTGTAAAAAATTTCTTAACATCAATTTCTACAAATTTTTCACAAACAAAAAGAGCAGGGGTTGCCTGCTCTAAAATCTCTATATGTCAAGCTATCAAAAGCCCTTCACATTAAAATTTAAATTTCTCATTACAAAGCAGACTACAATTCTTATTCAATTTTCCAAGCAATGATTGTTCTCGCACTTCTGTGCCAATATTAACGTTATACATCATGTAGCCTCCTTTCATTTGTTTTATCTTTACACTTATAGTAACACCTAAAATCTAATAGTTCAATAGGTTATTTAAAGCGTAATTCATCTGTAACATTTCCGTAATAATTGTTTTATTCATGTAATATTTGTTCATATGCCTTTTTTAATTTTTCCATCAATCGCTTTGTTTGAACGCTATATTCAAACATTTTATCACCAATCCTACTTATCGGCAATATATTTAGAGATGTTCCTGTCAAAAAGGCAGCATCGATATCTTTTATATCTTTAACCCCAACATCAATTTCCTCAATAACTATATTCGCATTCTTAATCGCCTCTATAACCTTTTGACGTGTAATCCCATTTAAAACTTTTTTAGTAGAAGCAGTGTATACTACATCTCCTTTTATAAAAAATACATTAGATTTGCTACCTTCAGTTATTGTTCCATCATCATCCACCAATAAAACCTCGAAGAGCTCTTTTTCTTTAACTACTTTGTTTACTATATTTTTATAATTTTGATTCCAAAGCTTTATCTCTGGATTGTCCCTTTTAATATTTAAGCAGTCTACAGCTACTCCCATTTCATACAATTCCTTTTCAGGATACTTGCTTTCTATAGCGTAAATGCTTATTCTCTTTGCATTTTCAATTTCTACCACTATCTTTATATTTTGATTTAATATTGACAAGCTCTGCTTTAATCGATTTACCAATTCTAGTAAGTACTCTTTATCAAAAGGACACTCATAACCAGCTCCTATAATAGATTTTTCCAATCTTTCTATATGCTCATTCAAAAATAAAAACTTTCCATCATAAATTCTTATTACCTCATAAAAACTCCCGTCTAGCATAATCTCGGCATTTTCTGCTAGAATTATATTTCCATCTTGAATTATATACTTGCCTCTGATTTCTCTCATGCCTATCACTACTCCTCTAGACCAATATTACCCACTAAAACTCCACATATTCGTCCGTTATTTTCAATTGGCATTGATATAGATAAGTTATATTGATTACTAACTATCGATATATACGGCGCTGAAACAAAGGTTTCTCCAGACATTGCTGGTGCAAAAAATGGTCTTGATTTAATATTTCTGATTTCTTTTGGCACATCTTTTGAAGCCATAATTATCATTCCATCTTCATTTGCAATAGCATATAAGCCTGCCGCACCCACCTTGTTCGATTCTTTCCTTAAATAATTTTCCATCGACGAAACATCATTACTTTCAATATCAATATTAATTACCATATTTGCCATATGTTTTTTGGCTAATTCTACTTTTTTCTTATTATTTTCGCTTAAAACAAAACCATTTACAAATTCACTTATTACTTTTTTTGTAGTTTCAACTTCTTCACTCAACTCATGTACTAAACTATCTATAGCTTCTACTGATGCTAATTGTTCTTGCGTAGTTGCGCTTATTTCTTCAGAAACAGCAGCGTTTTTCTGAGTATTTTCATTAACTAAATCGGAAGCCTCTTTTATTTGATTTACATAATTTTTTTGTTCATTTGCCTGACTCTTTATATTTGATACAGCCTCTATATTCATGTTCATAGCTTCTTCTATTACATCAAATTTGCTCAATGCTTCTTGAGAACCATTCACATTTTTACTTATAGTTTCAGTTTGGTGTTCTATTCTACCTGTCAAACCATCAACATTTCCAGTAATATTGCTAAGTATAGTTCTAATTTGATTTGCTGATTGAGAAGATTCATCTGCTAATTTAGAAACCTCTCCCGCCACTACAGCAAAACCTTTCCCTGCTTCACCTGCCCTTGCAGCTTCTATCGAGGCATTCAACGCTAATAATTGAGTTTGATCAGCTATTCCATTTACTGTCTTTATTATTAAATCCACTTCACCAATATAGTCTCTAAGTTTTGTTATTTCTTCCATTACCAAATTATTTTCTTCTTGTAGTTTCTTTATTTGATTTATTATCTCTTTAAAGCTTTCAAAGCTTTCCTTTATAACTCTTCCTGAATCCTGTGCTACCAAATAACTTGTCTCTGCATTTTCTTGTATATTTCCAGCTATCTTTGTCAACGATGTAATTTTTTCATCAACTTCCGATACTGCTTCTGCATTGCTCATTCCCGCTTCTGTGAGTTCCTGCACAGTAGCTGCTATATCTGACTGTGACTCTCTCAAGTGAGTAGATATTCTCGTCAGTTGATATACTTCTCCAGCCATTCTCTGACTTGTATTCTCATATTCTGATAATACATGTTTTGTTTTATTCATCAAGTGTGAAAATTTTTCAATTAATTGATCAATCATTGGAATATTGGTCTTCTTCAATTTTATGTTCATTTGACCAGTTAAAACCTTATCGATCATTCCATGCAAATGCTTTGTTCCTGATCCCAATTTTATAATTAGTATATTCTTAAGTAAAAGAAGTATACCTATAGCAATACATGCTATCCACCAATGATTTTTTAAAGACAATAGTATTGCCAATAAAATAGCATCTACTATCGCTGACCACAATTGTAATTTTTTCATAATTACCACCCCTCATGTGTAATACGATTAAAATTTGAATAATTTGACATTAATGCCATTATATCATATTTCAAAATAAAAATAACGCGTTTAATCGCATTTTTCATTTCAATTATCCCCCGTTTACTTGACATGTTTCTTCTTTCACGCTATAATTTTAGAATTGTAGTTATATTTCTTCATAAAATGTATATTATAAAAATAGAATTTAAAAAAGGAAGATGTGTTGTGTCAATAAATAATCCAAAATTAACTCAAGAAGTACAACGCCGTAGAACATTTGCTATAATTTCTCACCCTGATGCTGGTAAGACTACTCTAACCGAGAAATTATTATTGTTCGGAGGTGCTATCCGTTCTGCCGGTTCAGTTAAATCGAGAAAATCTCAAAAACATGCTGTTTCCGATTGGATGGAAATAGAAAAACAAAGGGGTATATCAGTTACATCAAGTGTTCTTCAATTTGAATACAACAATTTTTGTGTAAATATTTTAGATACTCCTGGTCACCAAGACTTTAGTGAAGATACTTATAGAACTTTAATGGCTGCGGATTGCGCTGTTATGGTTGTAGACTGTGCTAAAGGTGTCGAAGATCAAACGAAGAAACTTTTTAAAGTTTGTAAACGTAGAGGTATTCCAATTTTTACTTTTGTAAATAAGTTAGACCGTATGGGAAAAGATCCATTTGAATTACTTGAAGAAATAGAAAATGTCCTTGAAATAAAATCTTATCCTATAAACTGGCCAATTGGAAATGGAAAAGACTTTAAAGGTGTTTTTAGTAGAAAATTAGAACAAATAGAACTTTTTGAAGATGGACAACATGGTAGCAGTAAAACTAACACGCTAAGAGGTTCTGTAGATGATCCTTCTTTTGAACCATTACTTGGAAGTCATCTTCACGAAAAATTATTAGAGGATATAGAACTTCTAGACATCGCTGGTGATGACTATGATTTAGATGCAATTCTAAAAGGCGAACTCACTCCTGTTTATTTTGGTAGTGCACTTACTAATTTTGGAGTTCAACCATTTTTAGAATCATTTTTAGAACTTACTACTCCACCACTACCAAGACCTAGTAACAAAGGACTTATCGATCCTACTGATGATAATTTCACTGGCTTCATATTTAAAATACAGGCAAATATGAACAAAGCTCACAGAGATAGAATTGCCTTTTTGAAAATTTGTTCGGGTACTTTTGAAAAAGGCATGGGCGTAAATCATGTTCAAACTGGTAGAAAAATAAAATTAGCACAGCCTCAACAATTCTTAGCCCAGGACAGAGTTATTGTAGATACCGCTTATCCAGGCGACATTATCGGTTTACATGACCCTGGTATATTCAGAATTGGCGACACCCTCTGTGCAAATCAATCTAAAGTTGAATATGAAGGTATTCCTGTATTTTCTCCAGAACATTTTGCGAAAGTATCAGCAAAAGATTCTATGAAGAGAAAACAATTCATGAAGGGTATTGACCAATTAGCAGAGGAAGGTTCTATACAAGTATTTAGAAGACCTAATACCGGAAACGAAACCCTAATAATTGGTGTTGTAGGTGTCCTTCAATTTGAAGTCTTAGAATATAGATTAAAAAATGAATACGGCGTAGATTTGATTATAGATCGATTGCAATATAGATTAGTTCGTTGGATAAAGCAAGACAATTTTGATTATAGACGTTTTTCACTTGCCATGGATACTATGCTTGTAACAGATTCTGACGATCATCCAGCTGTTTTATTACAAAGTGAGTGGACTATACGACATATATTAGATAGAAACGAAGGCGTTGAGCTCGAAGAAATTTCGCTCAGAAAATAATGTTTATACAAAACAACCTATTTTTATGGGTTGTTTTTTTGTCTAAAATCTAATCAACTCCCTAAGTGATTTGTTAATTTTTTGACATATATTCTTTTTCTGCAGGATTTCCTTCACTAATCGCGAATTGATATAATTGTGTCACAAATTATTTATCAGAAAGGGGAGTTTTCATGTCAACATTATTTCACTATATCACTAGCCTATCAGATTTCATTTGGGGTTATCCACTGCTAATACTTTTAATTGGTGGAGGAATACTTATGAGTTTTACATTAGGCTTTTTCCAAATACGTTATTTGCCATTTATATTAAAAGAAACTTTCGGTAAAATTTTTTCTAAACCCGAAGGTGAAGGGACTATTACTCCTTTTCAAGCCGCGTGTAGTGCTCTTGCATCAACAGTTGGAGCTGCAAATATCGTAGGTGTTCCTGTTGCCATAGCAACAGGCGGCCCTGGAGCAGTTTTTTGGATGTGGTCTGTTGCTCTAATTGGTCAAGCTACTAAG
>JAOAQY010000225.1 GCA_025210965.1 Tissierellales bacterium | reverse complement strand
GTTTGCTGAGAACAAATTTATATAAATCAAATTGAAAAATACAAAATTGATATTCAAAAAAGTCATAGCTTTTATTAGGGCTATGACTAATCTTTAAATATTAAATTTCAGAATATTTACACCAATTACTTGACAGACTCTAAGAAAGAGTTGACGATATTTTTCGCCAACTCTTTTAATTATTTTAGTATGCTTTTGCCATATAAACCATATGCTTAGCTTCTTTACCGCACCAAACACATTTGTGTTCTCCGCCAAGATCTTCTTGTTCGAATGGAATACAACGAATTGAAGCGGCTGTTTCTGACTTTATCCAGTCTTCACATTCTTGATCTCCACACCAATAAGTTTTAACAAAACCTTGGTTTTCGTTCATAACTTGTTTAAAGTCATCCATATTTAGAGCTACACTAGTTTTTGCATCTCTAGCAGCAGTTGCTTTTTCAAGTAGAGATGTTTGGATAGTTTTAAGTAATTCATCAACGCTAGCTTCTAGATGGTCCATAGAAACTTTAATTTTTTCACCATTATCACGTCTTGCCAAAACTACTTGATTGTTTTCAATATCTTTAGGTCCGATTTCTAAACGAATTGGAACACCTTTCATTTCCCATTGATTAAATTTCCAGCCAGGAGAGTTCTCACTAGCATCTATTTCTACACGAAGTCCTATATTTTCTAATGATTTTTTTACTTCATATGCTTTATCCAACACGCCTTCTTTATGCTGAGCTATAGGTAGCACAACTACTTGGTAAGGTGCAATAGAAGGAGGTAATACTAGACCGTTGTCATCACCGTGAACCATTATGATACCACCGATTAATCTAGTAGATACACCCCAAGACGTGTGGTATGGATGTGCTAAATTACCGTCGCGGTCAGAGTATGAAATTTCAAAAGCTTTTGTAAAGTGCTGGCCTAAATTGTGAGAAGTACCTGCTTGTAGAGCTTTTCCATCGTGCATAAGAGCTTCCATAGTATAAGTTGCATGTGCACCAGCAAATTTTTCTTTATCACTTTTTCTACCGCAAACCATTGGGATTGCCATGTGTTTTTCAGCAACATCAACATAGATATTTAACATTCTTAATGTTTCTTCTTGTGCTTCTTCTTCAGTTTCATGAAGAGTATGTCCTTCTTGCCATAAAAACTCAGATGTTCTTAAGAATGGACGAGTTGTTTTTTCCCAACGAACTACACTACACCATTGATTGTACAAGAATGGAAGATCTCTCCAAGATGTTAACCATTTTTTGTACATGTGGCATATAATTGTTTCAGAAGTTGGACGAACGCACAATTTTTCGCCTAATCTGCTGTTTCCACCGTGTGTTACCCAAGCTACTTCAGGTGCGAACCCCTCAACGTGCTCAGCTTCTTTTTTCAAAAGACTCTCAGGAATCAAAAGAGGGAAGTAACAGTTTTTGTGACCAGATGCTTTGAATTCTGCATCGTATAATTTTTGAATGTTCTCCCAGATAGCATATCCATAAGGTCTTATTACCATAAACCCTTTTACTGGTGAATAATCAGCTAATTCAGTTTTTCTAACAATATCAGTATACCATTGAGCAAAATCGACGTCTCTAGGTGTTATTTCTTTTACCTTGTCTTTGTTGTTGTTTTTTGCCATTTTTATTCCTCCTTAAAACTAATAATACGACTTTTGACTAAATAAAAAAACCTCCATCCACAAAGGGACGAAGGTTAAAATTCGCGGTACCACCCTAATTAAACCTATGAAAAAACATAGGTCAATCTCTAAGCATAGATAACGGTATGCGACCGATAAGATTTATTTCATCTTCGACTCAGAGGTGGGTTTTCATAAGCTAGTTACTGCAAAACCTCTCAGCAAACGGTTTTACTCTCTGTAAGTCTTGACTTATTACTTGGTCTCATCAAAGTCTTTAATTTGATTGATTTGCAACCTATTCTATCATGATAAAAAAAACCTGTCAAGGCAAAAACAAAATAAAAGAATTATTGACAAAAACAAAACTTTCCATTAGGTTTAAAATAGTACTAGAATTCCTGAATGTTATTCAAGAATTAAAAAGAGGAGGCCAAAATATGAGATTATCAAGAATGTATTTACCAACGCTCAAGCAAGTAACCACAGATAGTGATTACTTGAGTCAAGAGCACATGTATAGAACTGGAATGATAAAAAAATTATATCACGGTGGTTTTTCATATCTGCCATACGGAAATAGAATTTATAAAGAATTAGAGATGAATCTAGAAGAATGTTTAGAAGATTATTGTACAAATGAAATATACTTTCCTAGCATATTGTGTAACGAAGGAATGAAAGGAAATAGATATAGATTTGAATACGATACTTTTGTGATTAATTCTGATCGTCATTTAGCTATAGGTTTAGAAAGAGATGAAGTTGTAGTAAACCAAGTAAAAGGAATGTTAACTTCGTATAAAAAATTGCCTCTTACTCTTTTTTCAAAAATAAAAACAGCTAAAAAATCTAAGAATTTAAAAGAAAGTTTGGTTGGAGCATTAGAGCAGCGATATCATGAAATTTATGCATTTGCGCCAAATGAAGAGAGTTTGACAGAAATTATGGGTGAAATTGTCCGAAATACGCAGTCAATACTAACTGATGATTGTGTTTGGGTAAAAGGTGATGGAGATGGATTGGAGTATCGTGAAGATAATGCTCTTTACATGAATATTGAAAATGGAGAAGAAAATTTTATAACTTGTGAAAAATGTGGATATTCGTGTGAATCTAGTTCATTAAAACCTTATACAAAAGCTAAAGTTCAGGATTTTGAAGAAAAAGAAGAAATATATACACCTAATGTAAAGACTATAGAAGAGCTAGAATCATTTTTGAAAATTGAAGGGTATAGATTTGTAAAATCATTAATATATAGTGCCGATGGTGAATATGTTATGGTTGAACTACCTGGAGATCAAGAGCTAGATGAGTATAAATTAGCTAAATACTTGAAAATATCTCCAAATAGATTAGAACTTGCTGAAGCAGAGGTAGTTAGAGAAATAACAGGAGCAGAAGTTGGATTTGCAGGGCCTCTCAATTTGAAAAAAGAAGTTAGAACATTAGTTGATAGAAGTGTTACTCAAATGTACAATTTTGTGGTAGGGGCAAATAAAACAGATTATCATATAAAAAATGTAAATTATGAGAGAGATTATGAAGCTGAAATTGTAGAGGATTTGTTAGAAGTTAACTCGGATAGCAAGTGTTTTAAATGTGAAGGACAATTAAATATCAAAGCGGGGATAAAAGTTCTTGAAACTAGAAATTATGGACAAAGTTTTGGTGAGTTATTGGATTTGAATTACTTAGACGAAAATGGTAAGAAGAGGGCTATGAACTATGGTGTTGTAAGAATATATACAGAGTCGATTATTCAAGGACTTTTAGAAAGAGCCAAGCAAGAAGATGTTTTTGTATTGCCAGAAGTATTATCGCCATACGATTTGAGTTTGATACTAGTGAACCCTAAATCTGATGAACAAAGAGAGCTAGCAGAAAACATTTACAAAACATTGAAAAATGAGAATGTTAGAGTAATATTTGATGATAGAGCAGAGCGAGCTGGAGCAAAATTTAAAGATGCAGAACTTATGGGTATGCCATATAGATTAACTGTAGGTAGAGGGGCGAAAGATGGTGTAGTTGAGTGGATTGATTCGAGAAAGGGAGTCAAAGAAGAAATCCCATATGAAAAGGCACTAAATTTAATAAGAAACCTTGATAGAGCATAGCTGATGCGATATAATAACTAGGTATAAGAAGCGGCATGTAATTTGTTAAAAATTAGATGTTATGCTATTGGGAGGTTAAAACATGTCAAAAGTTAGAGTGAGATTTGCACCGAGCCCAACTGGCTGGTTGCATATTGGTGGTCTTAGAACAGCTTTGTATTGCTATTTGTTTGCGAAGCAAAACGATGGAGATTACCTTTTAAGAATAGAAGATACGGATCGTACTAGATTAGTTGAAGGTGCTATTGAGAATTTATATGATTCTTTAAAATGGGCTGGAATAGAAAATAATGAAGGTGTAAAAATTGAAGAAGGTAAAGTTGTTCAGATTGGAGAATGTGGTCCATACATTCAATCTGAAAGACTTGATATTTATAGAAAATACGTAGATCAATTATTAGAAAGTGGACATGCTTACTATTGTTTCTGTACTAAGGAAAGATTGGATGAAGTTAGGGAAAAGCAAAAAGCTAATGGAGAAGATCCTAAGTATGATGGACATTGTAGAGACATTAGTTTGGATGAAGCTAGAAAAAGAATAGAAGCTGGAGAAGATTATGTAGTTCGATTAAAGCTTCCGGAAAATAAAGACATCACATTCCATGACTTGGTTAGAGGAGAAATCACAATTAATACAAACGATATAGATGATCAAGTACTTCTTAAAACAGATGGATTCCCTACTTATCATATGGCCGTTGTTGTTGATGACCATTTGATGGGGATAACTCATGTTGTAAGAGGCGAGGAGTGGATGACATCCGCACCAAAGCATGTGTATTTGTATGAAGCTCTTGGATGGAAAGCAGCAGAGTTTGTTCATCTACCAACAGTGCTTAACAAAGAAAAGAAAAAATTAAGTAAAAGACATGGAGATGTTGCGGTTGGTGACTTTAAAAAGAAAGGATATTTACCAGAAGCGCTTGTTAACTACTTGGCACTAGTTGGGTGGAGCCCAGAGGGAAATCAAGAAATATTCTCAATGAGCGAATTAATTGAGTCATTCTCATTTGATAGGGTATCAAGAACTGGCGGAGTATTTGACAACAATAAGTTGGACTGGATGAATGCTCACTATATAAGAGAAGCTGACATAAGCTATTTGTCAAAATTATGTGCGCCGTACCTAGTAGAGGCTGGATATATCAAAGCTGAAGAAATAGAGTCAAAGCAAGAGTGGATAGAATCGATGGTAGAATCGGTTAGAAAGAGAATGTCTTATTTATCTCAAATTGGTGATTTAGCTGAAGTGTTCTTTAATGACAATGTGGAGATGGAAGATGAGCAAACTGCGGAAATGTTAAAAGGAGAGCAGGTTCCTGCTTTGTTTGAAGCATTTAGATCTGAGCTTTCAGAAATAGATGAAGTTGATAAAGAATTCGCGGGAACTGTATTTAAAAAAATACAAAAAGCGACTGGTATAAAGGGCAAAAATTTATTTATGCCGCTTAGAGCGCTTCTTACAGGACAGCTTCATGGACCAGAATTGGTTGATGTATTGTTTGTATTAGGCAAAGATAAAATATTAAATAGAATGAAGTATGTAGAAGAAAATATAATGTAGACGGAGATAGGGAGAAGTATAAAAATTAGTCTAACAGAGAGAACTTTGTTTAGCTGAGAGAAGTTTTGGATACTTGTTTTTAGAAATGCACCCTTGAGTTATGCTTTTGAAATTCAGTAGGAAGCATCGGTTGGTAATCGTTAAAAACTATTAAGTGGGAATATCCAATTAGAGTGGAACCGCGGTTAACCCCGTCTCTTTGTAGAGGCGGGGTTTATTGATTTTTAGAATAAATAAATGGGAGGCTGAAATTATGAAACTATATAATACTTTGACTAGAAAAAAAGAAGAGTTTGTTCCTATTAAAGAAAACGAAGTATCTATTTATGTTTGTGGTCCAACGGTATATAACTATATTCATGTTGGGAATGCAAGACCTATGATTGTTTTTGATACAATGAGAAGATACTTTAAATACAGAGGTTACAAAGTTAATTATGTATCTAATTTTACAGATATAGATGATAAGCTTATTATTAAAGCGCAAGAGCAAGATACTACAGTAAAAGCTCTAGCAGATCACTATATTGATGAGTACTTGATAGATAGTTCGAATTTGAATGTAAAAGATGACGAAATAATGCATCCGAAGGCAACAGAGACTATAGAAGAAATGGTTGAATTTATAAGCGAATTAGAGAATGATGGATATGCATATGCGGTAGATGGAAATGTTTATTTTGATGTTACTAGGATAGAAGATTATGGCAAATTATCAAAAAAGAATATAGAAGATTTGGTTGCTGGTGCGAGAATAGTTGTAAATGAAGATAAGAAAAATCCTATGGATTTTTTGCTTTGGAAAGCAGCTAAACCAGGAGAGCCTTATTGGGAGAGTCCTTGGGGTCATGGTAGGCCTGGCTGGCATATAGAGTGTTCGGTGATGGCAAAGAAGCATTTAGGTGAAACTATAGATATTCATGCTGGTGGAGATGACTTGCAATTCCCTCACCATGAAAATGAAATTGCACAAAGTGAGTGCCACAATGGGAAGCCATTTGCTAACTACTGGATGCACAATGCTATGATAAACGCTAACAATATTAAAATGTCAAAATCTAAGAAAAACTTCTTCACTGTTCGTGCTATTTCGGAAGAATTTGATTTAGAGATTTTAAGACTTTATTTGCTATCATCTCACTATAGAAAACCGATAAACTTTAGTAGAGAGATTTTCCTTCAGTCTAAGAGTGCTTATGAGAGATTGGTAAATGGAAAAAAATTGATGGAAGAACACTTGGAAAAAGCAGAAAATAGAGAATTAAATGATTCAGAAATTAAAATTAAAGAATCACTTTCTGTATATAAAGACAGATTTATATCTAGTCTTGAAGATGATTTTAATACGGCAGAGGCTATTTCCATTATGTTTGATTTGGTGAAATTATCAAATATAAATTTTGATAAAGATACTGCGGCGGAACTTATCAAGGAAACGCTAGGACTGTACATGGAAATGGCAGACGTTCTTGCTATACTTCAGAGAAAAGATGAAGTTTTGGAAGATGAAATACAAAACTTGATTGAAGAAAGAATTTCAGCAAGAAAAAATAAGAATTTTGCTAGAGCCGATGAAATTAGAGACTCGCTTAAAGCTAGAGGAATAGAACTTTTAGACTCTAGAGACGGTACAACTTGGAGAAGAATATAGATTTGAAATACGAATCAAATAGACAAGAGTATGATTTTTTGAGTATAATAGGAGCAGAGCTAGTCTCTGCTTTTGTTATGTAAGAGATAGCGTAGAGGAGTGTTGGATTTGGAACTTTTTAGAAATAAAGAATGGAAAAATCGTGAAGTTCAAATGATGGGACCATTACAATTAGCATACGTAGGTGATGCGGTTTATGAAATGTATATAAGAAATTATCTTATAGAGAATAAAAATGCTAAGGTGAATCAATTGCATAGATTAGCAACCCACTATGTTAAAGCTAAGGCACAATCTGATATATTGTGGAGAATAGAATCAGAGCTTACAGATGAAGAGAAAACTATTGTTAGAAGAGGCCGAAATGCAAAGTCTTATTCAGTACCAAAGAACGCTAAATTATCAGATTATAGAAATGCAACAGCGTTAGAAGCTCTTATTGGCTTTTTATTTTTGGAGAAGAGAGACGATAGGTTGAAAGAAGTACTAGATATGACGGTAGTTGATTAGGAGGTTTAGATATGAAAGTGAAATTAATAGCTTCAACACCAGAGCCGGAAAAGGTGATTGCATCAGCAGCAAAATTATGTTATTCGAAGGTAGGAATTGACGAGATTAATCAAAAATTAGACGAGGATAGTATCAACAAGTTTTTGAAAATGCTAATGTCACTAGGGCATCAGTCTCCGATAGAACATGTGAGTTTCACTTTTGCTATAGAGGGAGTAAGTCGTGTATTGACTCATCAATTAGTAAGACATAGAATAGCTAGCTATTCTCAGCAGTCGCAGCGTTATGTTAAGCTTGATCAATTTGAATATATAATGCCACCTGCTATAGAAGCTAATGAAGAAGCTAAATCTATTTATGTAGAGACTATGAAAAGAGACCAAGAAAATTATAATAGAATAACTGATCTTTTGCTTTTAGAGTACTGTGAAAAATATTTGAAAGAAATTGGAGAAAATGCTGAAGACGCTAAGGGTTACGTTAAGGAAAAACACAAGCGGAACTACATGGCTTTTGAAAAAAGGGCGATAGAAGATGCTAGATACTTGTTTCCAAATTCTTGTGAAACTAAAATTGTAGTTACTATGAATGCTCGTTCTTTGGTTAATTTTTTTGAACATAGAGCATGTAATAGGGCTCAGTGGGAAATAAGGCAATTAGCCGTTGAAATGCTAAAAATAGTTAGAAAAGAAGCTCCGATATTATTTAACAATATTGGGCCTAAATGCTTAAAAGGTCCTTGTCCGGAGGGAAAAATGACTTGTGGAAAAATAGAAAGTGTTCGAAAAGAATTTGAGAATTATTAAAATTAGGAGGATTTCATGAAACAAGATTTGAATTTTATTTATGGTAGAAATGCAGTGATTGAAGTGCTTAAAACGGGTAGACCGGTAGATCAGTTAATTATAGTGAACGGAAATCTACAAGGGTCTATAAAGCAAATAGTTGCTATGGCGAAGGAAAAAAAGATATTAGTAAAGTATGTTCCTAGGACTAAGTTAGATGAAATGGCAGAAGGCAAAAACCATCAAGGTGTCATAGCAAAAGTAGCTGCACATCAATATAGTGAATTGAAGGATATATTTGCATTAGCGGAGAAAAAAGGAGAAGCTCCATTTATAATAATATTAGACGGAATAGAAGATCCACACAATTTAGGAGCTATACTTCGAACTGCAGAATGTGCAGGAGCTCACGGCGTCATAGTTGCAAAGCGAAGAGCTGTCGGTTTGACAGAGGTTGTGGCAAAAACAGCTGCTGGGGCTATAGAACATATTCCTGTAGTAAAAGCTACTAATATAGTACAGACAATTCAGAGCTTAAAAGAAAAAGGGGTCTGGATTTATGGTGCTGATATGGATGGCGAAAAACAATTCTTTGAGCAAGATATGACTGGAGCTATGGGTCTTGTTATAGGAAATGAGGGTAAGGGTATGAGCCGATTGGTTAAAGAATCTTGTGATTTTATAGTTAGAATTCCTTTAAAAGGTTTTGTTACATCGCTAAATGCTTCTGTTGCTGGTTCTGTTTTGATGTATGAAGTGGTAAGGCAGAGGATGCAAAATGGCAAGTAAAAAAGAATCATATTTATTTGTAGATGGATATAATATCATAAATAACTGGCCTGAACTTCGTCAATTATCTAAGATGACTTTAGATTTAGCGCGAGAAAGATTAGAAGAATATATGCTAGAGTATCAAGCGTATATGGATGTTAGAGTGATAGTTGTGTACGATGCATACAAGATAAGAGGTGCAAAGGAAAAAATAGTTAATAAATCAGGCTTAAAGATAGTATTTACTCAAGAACGTGAAACGGCAGATAGATATATTGAAAAGCAATTGCATAAACTGGGAAAGGACTATAGGGTAAAAGTTGCGACTTCTGATTGGGTTGAGCAACAAGTGGTTCTTGGTAGAGGCGGAACTAGAATTTCTGCAAGAGAGTTGCATTTGCAATACAAGAATATGAAGGAACGTATAGAGATAAAGACACAAAAAAAAGTTTCTAAAAAATCTGAAGAAGTATTACTAGAAGACTTAATTGATGATGATTTGAGAGAAAAACTCAATAATATGCTCAAAAAAAGCTGATGGATTCTTGACGAGCTATGAGCGGTGGTATATAATGAAGTTGTGAATTTTAAGACAATTTCGAATACTTTGGAGGCGATGCTCACATGGGCTTGGACATTTATCATGAAAGTTGTATCACAACTATGTATGCTGATTATAGGGTTTTGGTTGATGAGGAAATTGTAAAGAGAGCTCAGGAAAATGATGATTTAGCTCTTGAATATATTATTAGAAAGTATAAAAATTTTGTAAAAGCCAAAGCAAAATCGTATTTTTTGATAGGAGCAGATAGGGAAGATATTATTCAAGAGGGAATGATTGGTTTGTACAAATCAGTTAGAGATTTTAAGGCAGATAAATCTTCTTCTTTTCGTGCGTTTGCAGACTTATGTGTTACTAGACAGATAATAACGGCTATAAAAACGGCAACTAGACAGAAACACATTCCGCTTAATTCCTATATTTCTTTGAATAAGCCGATTTTTGATGAAGAATCAGATAGGACGTTGATGGATATAATGACTAGTATACAGGTAAATGATCCAGAGGATTTAGTTATAAATAGAGAAAATGTATTTGATATAGAGTGTAAGATTGGCGAGGTTTTAAGTAAATTAGAGTGTCAGGTGCTAGCCTATTATTTAGAAGGTAAAACTTATCATGAAATAGCTGAGCTTTTGGGTAGGCATGTAAAATCTATTGATAATGCACTTCAAAGAGTGAAGCGCAAAGTCGAAAAATGTCTTGAAGATCCTATAGTGCAGTGATAGCGTGAAAGTTATGTAAAAGTTTTGATTAAAATACAATGCATTAATTTTTATAAAAAACCTTAATTTTGGGATTGACAATATATAGGTAAAATAGTAGAATGAAAGACAGGAATACTGCGCCTGCGTAACTCAGCTGGTAGAGTACTTGCATGGTAAGCAAGAAGCCATCAGTTCAAGTCTGGTCGTAGGCTCCATTATTGATTTTATGTTGAGGAGGAATTCAAATGGCTAAAGGTAAATTTGAAAGAAATAAGCCACACGTTAATATTGGAACAATTGGTCACGTTGACCACGGTAAAACAACATTAACAGCGGCAATAACAAGAACATTAAACGAAAGATTAGGTACAGGAGAATCTGTAG
>JAOAQY010000224.1 GCA_025210965.1 Tissierellales bacterium | reverse complement strand
TTTCTATTACTACACGTCCATCATCTCACCGATATGTGCCCCAGGCGGAACTATAGGTGTTGCCATCGCATCTGGATCTACATAGCATTCAATAACAGCTGGACCATCATGCTCCATCGCCGCCTTGATAGCAGCTTCAACTTCTTCATTTGTAGTTGCCCTAACTCCCAAGGCTCCGTATGCCTCTGCAATTTTAGCAAAATTTGTTTCTCGATTTAGTGTTGTCTCCGAATGTCTCTTGTCATAAAATAATGTTTGCCACTGTCTTACCATTCCTAGTACGGAGTTGTTTAATAACAATACTTTAACTGGAATATTGTAGCGCACTGCTGTAGAAAGTTCATTGATATTCATAAGGAAACTTCCATCTCCTGCGATATCAAATACCATCTCACCTTTGCCATAATGTGCACCCATCGCTGCACCAAAACCATAACCCATAGTTCCAAGTCCACCAGATGTAATAAATGTCTTTGGTTTGGTGTACTTAAATCCCTGCATTGCCCAGATTTGATTTTGCCCTACTTCAGTGGTTATAGTTGCCTGACCTTTTGTCAAATCATATAATTTTTTGATAGCATACACTGGATTTACAGATGCCTTTGGATCAACTAATACACCCTTACCTGAGTCATCATCTATATATCCCTTAGACTCTTTCGTCCAATCATTTTCACTCCTAGATTCTAGCCTTTTATTGATTGCTTGTAAAACTACCTTTACATCACCAATTACCCAAGAATCAGCTTTGATATTTTTAGAAACCTCTGCCTCATCAATATCAATGTGAAGTACTCTTCTATTGCTAGCAAATGTCTTAGAATTACTAATCACTCTATCGCTAAATCTAGAACCAATTGCTACGATCAAATCGCTATTGCATATACATTTGTTAGAAGCAGGTGTACCATGCATTCCAACTACTCCTGTAAACATGTCATGCGTCCCATCAAATCCACCAAGTCCCATCATTGTCGAACATACAGGACTCTTTAACTTGTCTTGAAACTCAAGAAGTTCATCTTGCGCTTCAGATATATTACATCCTCCACCAACTACAATAACAGGTTTTTTACTAGTATTTAGAACCTCTAAAGCCTCTTGTAATTGCTCCTCTTTAAGTGATTTATTTTGATTTACACTTACTGGCTCTTGTGGCTCAAATTCATAAACTTCAGCTGTTACATCTTTGGGAATATCAACTAAAACTGGTCCTGGTCTACCTGTCCTAGCTATTTCAAATGCCTTTCTAAGTGTAGTAGCCAAATCTTCAACTTTTTTTACTATGAAATTGTGCTTCGTGATAGGCATTGTGATACCGCAGATATCCACTTCCTGAAAGGCATCTTTACCAATCAAACTGTTTGGAACCTGACCTGTGATGCACACCATAGGAATCGAATCCATATAAGCTGTTGCTATGCCAGTTACCAAATTTGTAGCTCCCGGGCCTGATGTTGCTATACACACTCCTACCTTTCCAGTAGCTCTAGCATATCCATCCGCCGCATGCGCCGCTCCCTGTTCATGCGCTGTAAGCACGTGTTTGATATCATCAAATGTGTAGAGTTCATCGTAAATATTGATTACGCACCCTCCAGGATATCCAAATACCGTGTCTACCCCTTGTTCTTTTAAACATTCTAATATAATTCTCGCTCCTCTATATTCCACGATTACTCCTCCTCATCCGTCTCAAATATTGCTCCCTTAGCTGCTGATCCAACCTGAGCTCTGTAATTTTTCAAATATCCTTCCACTTTTTTCATGGCAAATGATGCTACTCTTTCTCCTAAAACTTTGTCATCCACGCACAAATTAAGTGTCTTTTTCTCTATGTCAATTTCTATCATATCGCCTTCTTTTACCAATCCTATCGGACCACCCTCTGCCGCCTCTGGTGAAACGTGCCCTATAGATGCTCCTCTCGTTGCTCCTGAAAATCTTCCATCGGTTATAAGTGCTACAGTTTTGTCTTTACCCATTCCTGCAATTAATGAAGTTGGTGATAGCATTTCTCTCATTCCCGGCCCGCCTTTTGGACCTTCGTATCTGATTATAACTACATCTCCATCATTTATCTTGCCTCCAAGTATAGCTTGACCTGCCGCTTCTTCACTCTCAAACACTCTAGCAGGGCCTTTGTGCTGCATCATCTCTTTAGCAACTGCTGATTTTTTTACCACAGCACCATCTGGTGCCAAACTTCCCTTTAATACTACCAATCCACCAGTTTCACTATAAGGCGCATCTACACTTTTTATAACTCCATTGCCTGCTAATTTTGCATGTTCTATGTTTTTCCCAACTGTCTGACTTGTCACTGTCATACAATCTAAATACAGTAAGTTTTTCTTAGATAACTCTTTCATAACAGCTGGAATACCACCATCATCGTTTAAATCCTCTATATGATGCATTCCTGCAGGGCTAAGTTTACAGAGATTTGGTGTCTTTTCACTTATTTCATTTACTTTATCAAAATCTATTTTCACTCCTGCTTCATTAGCAATCGCTGGAAGATGAAGTAGTGAATTTGTCGAACATCCAAGTGCCATATCTACGCTCACAGCATTCATAAATGCATTTTCTGTAAGGATATCTGATGGTCTTATATTTTGCTCAACCAATTCAACTATTTTCATACCTGCCATCTTTGCCAGTCTTATCCTCTCAGAATAAACTGCTGGTATAGTTCCATTGTATGGAAGTGCCATTCCAAGAACTTCTGATAGGCAATTCATAGAATTAGCCGTAAACATCCCCGAACATGATCCACAAGTCGGACAAGCTGAATTTTCATATTCTAAAAGCTCAGCTTCTGTCATTTTTCCTGCCTTTACTGATCCAACTGCTTCAAATACAGATGCAAGGTCAATGGATTTTCCTCTGACCTTTCCTGCGAGCATAGGTCCTCCACTAATTAAAAGTGCTGGAATATCAACTCTAGCCGCCGCCATAAGCATTCCTGGAACTACTTTGTCACAATTGGGTATCGCCACCATACCATCAAAAGCATGTGCCTTTGCCACAATTTCTACACTATCTGCAATGATTTGTCTAGATGGCAGTGAATAACTCATACCACTGTGATTCATAGCTATTCCATCACAAACGCTAATGGTGCTAAATTCGACAGGTACCCCACCTGCCATGCGCACACCGTCTTTGACGGCTTGGACGATTTTGTCTAAGTTCATATGTCCTGGGACGATTTCACTATAAGAATTTGCTATACCTATAAGTGGTTTTCTCATCTCAACTTCTGTAAATCCAAGTGCTTTAAATAATGATCTATGGGGTGCCTTTTCCACACCTTTTCTCGCTGCATCTGATTTCATAGTTTTCACCTCTTCATTTATTCTAAATCCATTTATTTTCCAAATATTACTTAAGTGCTGCTAGTACCAATTCTCCCATTTCCTTCGTTCCAACTCGCTTTGTTCCCTCAGTGTAGATATCTCCAGTTCTATATCCATCTCTAAGCACTGACTCTACTGCATTTTCGATATCTTTAGCCGCCTCAGGCAAATCAAGTGTATACTGAAGCATCATAGCCGCCGAAAGAATTTGAGCTAGTGGATTAGCTAAATCTTTACCAGCAATATCAGGAGCACTTCCATGAACTGGTTCGTACATTCCAAATCCATCTTCTCTGACACTTGCCGATGCCAACATCCCGATAGATCCTGAAATCATAGATGCCTCGTCAGATAGGATATCTCCGAACATATTGTTTGTAAGAATTACATCAAATTGCGAAGGTTTTCTCACAAGCTGCATTGCCGCATTGTCTACATAAAGGTGGTCAAGCTCTACCTCTGGGTATTTTTTCGCTACCTCTAATACCACTTCTCTCCAAAGTCTAGATGACTCTAGAATATTGGCCTTATCTACAGATGTTACTTTTTTTCCTCTCTTCATTGCCGCCTGAAATGCATTGTGAGCAATTCTCTCTACTTCTGCTCTTGAATAAACTGCTGTATCATATGCCTCTTCTTGCTTTTGATTTACAGCCGTGCCCTTTACTCCAAATGCATTCATAGGTCTATGATTGATCTCGTCTAATGAATCCACCCATCTTCGTCCTCTATTACCAAAATAAATTCCACCTGTAAGTTCCCTCACTACCAAAATATCTACACCTTCATCTATGATAGAATCCTTTAGTGGCGATGCTGCTTTTAGTTCATCAAACACCTTAGTAGGTCTAAGATTCGCGTAAAGTCCAAGCCCAGCTCTAAGTCCTAAGAGTGCTTGTTCTGGTCTTTCATTTCCAGGAAGTGTGTCCCATTTTGGTCCACCTACAGCTCCTAAAAATACTGCATCGCATTCCGTGCATTTGCTTAGAGTCTCATCTGTAAGCGCTTCACCGCATTCATCAATTGCAACTCCGCCTGCTTTCAAATCCACAAATTCAAAAGATGCGCCGTACTTCTCACATGCTTTCTCTAATACCTTTGTTGCCTCTTCCATGACCTCTACACCGATGCCGTCTCCTGCAATTCTCGCTACTTTGTACTTTTTCATAATTTTCTACCTCCTAAAATTTCCTAAGTGTTTCTTCCAATACATTGACTCTCGCATCGGTGCGAGTTCTATGTTAAAACACTACTAAAACAAGTTCTTTTTTACACTTTCCACTAATCCGTCATTTTCCATAAGCTTTATCATAAACTCTGGGAATGGCTGAGCCTTGTACGTCTTTCCTAGAGTTTGGTTCGTTATCGTTCCGCTTTTAAAATCTACTTCTAATTTATGTCCTGTCTCTGCATCGTCTACTGCCTTCTCACATTCTAGTATTGGAAATCCTATATTTATAGAATTTCTATAGAATATTCTTGCAAAACTCTTGGCTATTACGCACGATACTCCTGCTGCTTTTATACAAATTGGAGCATGTTCTCTCGACGATCCACATCCAAAGTTTTTCTCCGCTACTACTATATCTCCCTGATTGAGTTTCTCCAAAAACTTGTCATCTAAGTCCTCCATACAATGCTTTGCAAGTTCCTCTGGCACTGATGTATTCAAATATCTAGCTGGTATGATTACATCTGTATCTATATTATCTCCGTATTTTAATACGCTTCCGTTTGCCTTCATCTACTTTACCTCCTCTGGTGATGATATTTTTCCAGTGATGGCTGATGCAGCCGCTACTACTGGACTTGCAAGATATACCTCGCTCTTTGGATGTCCCATTCTTCCAACAAAATTTCGATTTGTCGTTGCAACAGCTCTTTCGCCAGCTGCTAATATTCCCATATGACCGCCTAAACACGGTCCACAAGTTGGAGTACTAACTATACCACCTGCCTCAATGAATGTTCTGACCAATCCTTCTTCCATAGCTTCCAAGTAAATTTGCTGTGTGCCCGGAAATACTATTAATCGAATTCCTTTTTTAACCTTCTTGCCTTTTAAAACCGCAGCAGCAGCTCTAAGATCTTCCATCCTGCCATTTGTACATGATCCAATAACTACTTGATCTATCTCTACTTCACCAACATCATCTATAGTTTTTGTATTTTCTGGAAGATGTGGGAATGCTACAGTAGGTCTAAGCGATGTCATATCTATTTCGTAAACTTCGCTATACTCTGCATCTTCATCTGCTTCGAAAACTCTATACTCTCTATCAGTTCTTCCATCCATATATTCTTTAGTCTTTTCATCTACTGGAAATATTCCATTTTTAGCACCTGCCTCGATAGCCATATTTGCTATGGTAAATCTATCATCCATAGAAAGGTACTCAAGTCCATCGCCTACATATTCCATAGATTTATAAAGCGCTCCATCTACTCCAATCATTCCTATGATATGAAGTATGACATCCTTTCCAGATACCCAAGGTGCTGGCTTTCCCTTTAGCACAAATTTTATAGCCTCTGGTACTTTAAACCATGCTTTACCTGTCGCCATTCCGACTCCCATATCTGTACTTCCAACCCCTGTGGAAAACGCTCCAAGTGCTCCGTAAGTACAAGTATGTGAATCAGCTCCTATCACCACATCTCCAGCAATTACAAGTCCTTTTTCTGGAAGCAAGCAATGCTCAATTCCCATTTCACCTATTTCAAAATAGTTTGTAATCTCTTTATCGTATGCAAACTCTCTGATGCACTTACAATGTTCTGCTGATTTTATATCCTTGTTTGGTGTAAAGTGATCTGGAACTAACGCTACCTTATCTTTGTGAAAAACTTCCTTTTTTTCTGCACCTTCAAATGCCTTTATAGCAACTGGCGTTGTAACGTCGTTTCCTAGAACTAAGTCTAAGTCTGCTGTAATCAATTGTCCCGCCTCTACATAATCTACCCCTGCATGTGCGGCTAATATTTTTTGGGTCATTGTCATTGGTTTTTTCATCAATTGGCCTCCTTAACGATTAAATAATCTACTGAATCGACTAGTGCTTCCCAGCTCGCCTCTATAATGTCGTGCGACACCCCAACTGTATTCCATGTCGATTTTCCATCTGTGGATTCTATGATAACTCGTACCTTAGCACTAGTTGCCTTGTCTCCACTTATTACTCTTACTTTGTAGTCTTTCAAATACATTCTAGCTATGGGTTCATAAAATACACTTAATGCTTTTCGAAGTGCATTATCTAGTGCATTTACAGGACCATTTCCCGCAGCTGCCGTAACTTCTTCTACTCCATTTACCTCTAGTTTTATAGTCGCAAGTGCACTATTTTCAGTAACACTTGGCTGATCTGTAATTACCTTGTACTCTAGAAGTTTAAACGAAGGTGTATACATCCCTAGCTCTTTTCTAACTAAAATTTCAAAACTGCTCTCTGCTCCTTCAAATTGATATCCTTCATGTTCTAGCGATTTTAACTTTTCTATAATCGATTTAGTCTCTTTAGAATTTTTTTGTATATTAGGATTTACTTTTTGAACCATCGCCATTATAGTACTTCTGCCAGCTACCTCCGACATGAGAATTTTTCTCTCATTTCCAACACTCTCAGGTGATATATGTTCAAATGATTTCGTATTTTTCTTTACCGCATCTATGTGCATTCCACCCTTGTGAGCAAATGCATATGCTCCAACATATGGTTCTCTATCGTCTGGATTTAGATTACTCACTTCACTCAAATACCTAGATGTTGCCATGAGATTTTGAACCTCTTCTCTAGGAAGGACTTCATACCCCATTTTCAGCTGTAGATTTCCAGCTATAGTGCTGAGATTTGCATTTCCACATCTCTCTCCGATTCCATTAAATGTTCCTTGCACTTGTCTAACTCCACATTCAACTGCTACTATTGAATTCGCTACTGCAAGTCCTCCATCATTGTGACAATGTATTCCTAAATTTTTGAATCCACATTCCTTTGTAAGGTAATTTACTATTTCTTGTATTTCAGAAGGAAGCGTTCCACCATTTGTATCGCAAAGTGCTATCCAATCTGCTCCCGCTTCATTTGCTCTCGTTATAACCTGTATAGCATATGCTTTATTTTCCTTGTATCCATCAAAGAAATGTTCTGCGTCAAATGTCACTTCTTTGCCGTGTTTTTTTAGATATGCTATACTCTCTTCAACCATAGCTAAATTCTCTTCCAAACTAGTCCTTATAATATCTGTAACGTGAAAATCCCACGACTTTCCAAATATAGCAACTGCTTCTGTGTCTGCTTTCAACAAGTCTTGTAAACCACTATCTTCCGTTACCAATGTATTTGGTCTTCTAGTACTTCCAAATGCACATAGCTTTGAATGATTTAACTTTAAATCTTTTATTTTTTCAAAAAACTCCATATCTTTCGGATTGGATGCCGGGTTGCCTGCTTCGATATAGTCTACTTTGATTTCATCTAGTTTTCTAACTATCTTCAATTTATCATTTACACTAAATGAAATTCCTTGAGCCTGCGACCCGTCCCTCAGGGTACTGTCGAATAGATATACCTTTTCTTTCATGTGAATTCTTCCCTTCTAATTAATTTTCGTCGATCATTTTGTTTATCGCATTGACGTATGCGTTTACACTAGCTTCCATTATGTCCTGGGAAATTGACTTGCCTACAAAAAGTTTCTTGCCATCTTTTATCTTTACTGTAACCTCTCCAAGAGCATCTTTTCCATCTGTTACAGATCGTATACCGTAGTCTTTCAAATTTATCTGTCTGCCTATAGTTCTCTCAACTGCCTTAAATGCCGAGTCAACTGAACCATTTCCAACTGCAACTTCTGTAAGCAATTCGTCTCCTTTTTCCATCTCTATAGCAGCTGTACATATCATGTCATTTCCACTGTGTATCTGGAATGATTTTAATTTATATGTCTCCTCAAAGTATTTTTTAGAATTTACTATCGCTTCTATATCTCTAGCTGTAATCTGCTTTTTCTTATCTGTCACTTTTTTGAATTTCTTAAATGCATCATCTAATTCTTCTTTGCCTAAATTAAGTCCCATTTCTTGTAAATAATTATCAAATGCATGTCTTCCAGAGTGTTTACCAAGTACTATATTTGAGTGCTCCTTTATACCTATAGACTCCGGTGTCATAATCTCATATGTGCTCTTTTCTTTAAGTACACCATGCTGATGTATCCCTGATTCATGAGCAAATGCATTTTTACCAACTACTGCTTTGTTTGGCTGTACATCTATCCCCACAAATGAACTTACAAGTTTACTCGTTCTATATATTTGTTCACTAACAACTCCTGTCTCCATATCAAGCTGCTCACTCTTTGTCTTTATCGCCATTACGATTTCTTCAAGTGCTGCATTTCCTGCTCTTTCTCCAAGTCCATTAATGGCACATTCTATCTGACTAGCTCCTGCCTGCACTCCTGCTAAACTATTTGCTACTGCCATCCCTAAGTCATTGTGACAATGGACGCTAATTTCTACATTTTCTATACCTTCTGTGTGTTTCATGATGTATCCTATAAATTCACCATAATCTGTAGGGAGGGCATAGCCAACGGTGTCTGGTATATTCAGAACAGTCGCGCCGGCCTTTATAACCTCTGCAAAAAGTTTACACAGGAAATCTGGTTCGCTTCGATAAGCATCTTCTGCTGAAAATTCGATATCATCACATAAGCTCTTTGCATAAGTTACCATCTCCACTGCCCTATCTAGAACCTCTGGCTCTGTCATTTCTAATTTATAAGTCATGTGTACGGGAGATGTCGCTATAAAGGTATGAATTCTAGGTTTTTTGGCCCCCTTGATTGCATCCCATGCACGCTCGATGTCTGTCTTCACTGCTCTACAAAGCGCTGCTACTGTGGTGTTTTCAAGGGTATTTGCGACGGCTTTAACTGCTTCAAAATCTGCCTCAGATGCTACCGGAAACCCAGCCTCTATGACATCTACGCCCAATCGTTCTAGTTGTTTCGCTATATTTATTTTTTCCTTTATGGTCAAATTTACTCCGGGAGTCTGCTCCCCATCTCTAAGAGTTGTATCAAAAATCTTTATTCGTCTTGTCATTTCTCTCTCTCCTTTGCACTTCTTTCTACTTCTGGCTACTGAGAGTTTTATATTTTATATGAGAGAGCTTTGTGTTTTCATGCTCTCTCATACAATCTCAGCTATTTCTTAAAGCTTCATCCAAGTCATCTTTTCACGAAGCTCTTTACCAACTTTTTCAATCTCATGTTCACTCTCAATTCTCTTTACTGAATTGAAATACGGTCTATTTGCTTGATTCTCTAAAATCCACTGCTTAGCAAATTCACCTTCTTGAATATCCTTTAATATTCCTCTCATAGCTTCTTTTGATTCGTCTGCGATAACCTTTGGACCTGCTGTATAATCTCCATATTCAGCGGTATCACTGATAGAGTATCTCATAAAGCTAAGTCCACCTTTATTTACCAAATCAACGATAAGCTTCATTTCATGTAGACATTCAAAATATGCCATCTCTGGTTTGTATCCAGCTTCAACTAACGTTTCAAAACCAGCTTTGATAAGTGCACAAAGTCCACCACAGAGTACCGCTTGTTCTCCAAATAAATCCGTCTCTGTTTCCTCTTTAAATGTAGTCTCAAGTACTCCTGCTCTAGCTCCTCCAATTCCAGCTGCATATGCAAGTGCTGTTTCTTTTGCTTTTCCACTTGCATCTTGATGTACTGCGATAAGTGTTGGAACGCCTTTGCCTTCTTCATATTGACTTCTAACTGTATGACCTGGGCCCTTAGGTGCAACTAAGAATACGTCGACATCCGCAGGAGGCTGTACCTGTCCATAGTGAATAGAAAATCCATGAGCAAATACTAATGCATTTCCAGACTCTAAATATGGCTCTACGCTCTGCTTGTAAATAGCTGGTTGCTTCTCGTCATTTACTAGCATCATGACTACATCGGCTTCCTTTGTAGCTTCTTCTGTCGTCATAACCTTGAGCCCAGCTTGTTCTGCTTTCGCCCAAGATTTGCTTCCCTCATATAGTCCTACGCGAACATCTACTCCGCTTTCATGAAGATTAAGTGAATGTGCATGTCCCTGACTTCCATATCCAATTACTGCTACTTTCTTTCCCTTTAGTACCTCGAGATTACATTCTTTTTCGTAATAAACTTCTACCATTTTTAAACACTCCTCTTATTTTCTGAATTAATTATTTTTTCAATCAATTTTAAATGTTTCGACACTTTGATTTGTAAAATTATCACTACTATTCTTGTATAGCTATCTAATAACGTCTCATTTCCTGACCTCTTTTGATAGCAATATAACCACTGCTAACTACTTCTAATATTCCAAATGGTTGCATCAACTCTTGAAATACTTTAAGCTTACTTTCATCTCCTGTTACCTGAATGATTACATCTTCTGGTGCAACATCAACTATGTCTGCTTTAAATATATTTACTATGCTTGTGATTTGCGGTCTAGTCTCAGCTGTTGCACTTACCTTCATGAACATGATCTCCTTGCAAAGTGAATTTGCATCTGTAAGTCTACTCACTTTGTGAACATTTTCAAGCTTTTTGAGTTGCTTTACAACTTGTTCTATTTCATGGTCTTCCTTTACTTTTGTGATCAATGTGAGCTTTGAAATTCTCTCATTTTCTGTGACCCCTGCTGTCACACTTTCTAGATTGTATGCCCTTCTGTTAAAGAGCTGACAGACTCTTGTAAGTACCCCCGGATTGTTATCAACTGTTACGGATAATACATATGACTTCATAACATTCACCTCCCAATTCTTTTATAATCACATGTTTTTGAATATTTTACTGGTTTTTTGCGTAAAAAAAAGAAGCCCACAATGAGCTTCTCTACTGATTTCTATAAAATTATGCAAACATACACCTATTTCCGCACAACACTATTAATTGTACGCAAAGGTCAGGTCCTTGGCATGAAAATTCACCAAGACCTGAGTTCGCAAAAGATAAAGCTTATCACGTAGCTCATTAGTTAAAGGATTTTTGATTTTTTTGGAGTTTGCGCTCTTAATGACTAGAACGACGAGGCCGAGAACGACCAGTATAATGACGCTTATCAGTATCAGGTTCTCTATTATTATTTGCTCCAATAATCCTTTAATAATGACTTGTAACATTCGCTTTACCTCCTCTTTTATTTTCGTATAGTTTCTTACTTCCTTGGCTAAAGGTTTTTTAATTCAATAATTTTTTTACGAATTTTGCTTACTGATTTTTCACTTCTTTGCAACGACAAATTCATTTCTGTCATCACCGCATTTACCAGTTTTTTGTTATTTCGTATGATATCATCGATTTCAAGCCCCGTCAATAGTTTTTTACGAAAAAGCCAAATATTTTTTACTTTTCCACAATAAATTGAATTCGCAACCGTTTTCCTCCAATCTTGCAAGTTTTTCAAGATTCTAAAATGTCATTCGTGCAAAATTATTTGCAAAAAAAAGCATATCTATTTTTAATAAAGATATGCTCTAAAAATCCTATATATTTTTAAAATGCTCTATAGTATTACTTAATTCTCTAATACTTATACTCAGCTGATCTATTTTTCCCTCTATCCTCACAAGTAAATATACCGATACAACTATAGGAAATCCTAGATTTGATATCCCTGTTAATAATTCTTCCATAGATGTTCGCCTCCTCATTTTATAGGTAGGTTTTGAGGCGTTGGTTTACGGAGGGATTTTGATTTTTGTAGCTGTAGATTTAATATCTATGTTCTTTGAAATCAATTTTATCCATAACATATTTGCCATCTTTAAAATCATAGACTATTTCAACAATACCAAAGTAGCCACTAAAATTACCAATGTTTAAGTCCAAAGTAGCTACTATTTTGTTGTGCTTAATATCAAAACATCTGTAATTTTTGTACATTACCTTATCTGCCCAATATTTTGTATCTAGATCTATTTTTTCTTTAGGCACAATGAAAATTTCATCATTAATTTCGACCTCTACTTTGTCTTCATAAACCTTGGTATTTACGTTGTTTTCAAGTATATTGATAGGATTCTCGACTTCTATTTCCTCAAAAGTAACTGGGTTTATGATGTGAATATCATTTATATACGTTCCAGGACCATTATTTTTAGTTAATAAAACTATTAACTCTTCTTTTTGGTCACCATTGATATCATAGTAATCTAAGCTTGTGCTGTGGTCATGAGAATAAGTTACATTTTCCCATTTGAATTTTTTTGATTTATTATTTATACTTAATATCAACTCTCTATAGAGACCATCTTTTGCAGAAGCTTCTACTGGGTATAAGAAAATATTTAGTCCTACAAGATCTGAAAGAGGAGCGTTACTAACAATATCTGAATTTTTCATTCTGTAAATAACCCAATCACCATTAGCATCTTGATACATAATACTTCTATTATCAACCCATTTTGGACTAAACCTAGCAGCCTTTTTAGTAGCTACATCTATCTCTTCGCCTGTTAAAACATTTACTAGCTTAAGATTTATATCTGGATTTTTTTTCCTCATTTGTTCAAAACCATCAGAATCAAACAATTCGGGATAATTACTGTCACATGCCCAGCCAGTATTGCAATTAAAATCACTGTCAGTATAAAAATAAAGTTTATCTAATATATCTACTTTTTTTGTATATATATTTATTCTAAAAAGTATTGAATTGTTAGAGTCTTCAATCCATAGGTATTTGCCATCATCAGACCAACCCTCTAATGAAAGATTTAGACGATCTATATATTGCCCTTCAAAATGTTCATCAAAAAATTTTTCAAGCTCTGCTGAATACAGATTTTTATCAAATATTATATTTTTATTGTCATCTAGTACTTTTAAGAGAGCTTCTTCATCTTTTATTTGTCTAGCTGATTCTGATTTACAATCTAATATTGCAATATTGCCACTTAGTTCACATGCTAAAAATCTTAAACGTTCAGCTTTTGCTACTAATACCGGATCCTTATCATTCTTGTATTGCCAAACTGTATCATATGATTTATTTGTAAAATCATCTTTTAAGCGGTATTCTATATATGTACCACCACGAGTGAATTGCTCGTCGGATGATGATTCTATATTCTCGATGCTTCTAAAAATATTTTTTGCATTTACATCCTCTGCAATTGCAATGCCTCCCATACTGTTGATTCCCATAAATAACATTAATCCAAATACCAATATTTTTTTAATACATAACACATTACCATCTCCTAGTATAATATAGTTAAATTATAAAATTA
>JAOAQY010000223.1 GCA_025210965.1 Tissierellales bacterium | reverse complement strand
GGGACAAATGATTATGTGTGAGCTAATACAAATATCCTTCAGTTGATTCTTATTTCAATATGTTAGTTACATAATTCTTAAAATCAAAAGATACATAATGAAATATAAGAATTTGAATAGAAATTTGTTTAGCGTCTGGTTTTGTGTGAGATTTTGGGAATCTCAAATTTAGTTATTAAGTTGGCTTTTCTTATTGTTTATGAGCTAATACAAATAACCTTTGATTGATTCTTTTTCCAATATGTTAGATTCATAATTCTTAAAATCAAAAAGATACATAATGGAATATAAGAATTTTAATATGGATTCGTTTAGCGTTGTTTGTTTGTTATTTGCTATATTTATATATTAAAGGACAACTGTGAATAGATTATGAATTGTTTGTAAGTGATGTGTAAAGGAATTGTGAAAGAAAATTATTTTGTAGATTGTTGGTCGTAGGTTGTAGTTGGGAAAGACAAAAGACTTTCAATAGTTTTTGGGGACAGGCCCCGACAAATTGACTATGGATCGTCGAAAAATCAGTTGAAATTTCCAATTAGAAATGTTATTTGAAGTATTCAAGTTTATGTAGTTGAGTATTTATAAGAGGTTCATTATGTGATGGTGAAATATATACTGGAAATAATATTTAAAGGGGTGTCCCTCGAGAGTCAATTTGTTCTGTCATAGCACCAAAGGAGATATCTTATTCATATGAAAAAAGTACTGTGATAAGATTTTTTTCGTATGAAAAAAGTATATTCTAAACACATTATTCGTATGAAAAAAGTCGATTTGTTTTATTTTGTGTGATACAATAATTATGAGGTGACTGAGTTATGAGAAGAAAAGTGATGGAGCAATTAATAAATTGGAAAGATAAAGGCTGTGAGAAACCTTATATGATTATTGGAGCTCGTCAAGTTGGGAAAACATACATTATTGATGAGTTTTGTAAAAATAATTTTGAAGAGTATCTGTATGTAAATTTAGAACGTGATGCTGAAATCAAAGATATATTTGATGAAAGTATAGATCCTGATTTGATTATACGACAAATTGGATTTTTGAAAAACCGCCCGATTGATATTGATAAGACTGTAATATTTATTGATGAAGTTCAATTATCTGAAAGGGCTATCATGTCATTAAAATATTTTGCTGAAAATAGTGTTAATTATAAAATTATTGTTGCAGGAAGTTTGTTGGGAGTGGCATTGAATAGGTTTAGAAGTTCTTTTCCTGTAGGAAAAGTAAAGAGATATTATATGTATCCTATGGATTTTGAAGAATTTCTACTAGCTCTAGGACAGGATGAGTTGGTAAAAGAAATTTATGATTGTTATTGGGAAAATAAAAAAATGTTTGAAGCAGTACATGATAAATTGATGAATTTATATAAGGATTATATATATGTGGGCGGAATGCCGGATTCTGTATTATCATATATAGACGTTGATGGAGATTTAAATTACTATTCAAGGGATATAAAACGAGATATCTTAGATGATTATCTTGCAGATATGAATAAGTATACAACAAATTCTGAAGCATTAAAAATTAAACAGGTATTTCAGTCAATACCAAGTCAATTAGGGCGTGATAATAATAAGTTCAGCTACAAGTTGATTGCTGAAAATGGTAAAAAAGCTGTATATGGAACTTCAATAGATTGGCTTTTATCTAGTAATCTTGTAAATAGAGCAACAATGATAGAGGTACCAAGAATTCCTCTAAAAACATACCACAAAGAAAATATGTTCAAGATATATATGGGGGATACGGGTCTATTAAGTGAAATGGCAGATATGACACCATATGACTTGCATTCAGCGGGAGGAAAGTTATTTAGTGGTATGATAACTGAAAATTATATTGCTCAAACATTAACCGCTTCAGGAACAGGATTATATTATTGGAGATCTGGAAATAGTGCAGAGATTGATTTTCTTGTAAACATAGAAGGTGAGATTATTCCAATAGAAGTGAAAGCTTCAACCAATACTAAATCAAAAGCTTTGAAAGTATATATGGAAAAATACAATCCACCATATGCTATAAAAGTATCAGGCAAGAATTTTGGATATAATGGTTTGATCAAATCAGTTCCCCTGTATGCCGCGCATTTGATTGGGCGAAGAGGATAGTATTTAAATATAATTAATAAAGAAATTTATTTGAGAAGTCTCTGAAATACTTGGGGACTTCTTTTATATTTGATTGGATATAGGATTTTTTTAGATGAAGCTAAACCATAAATTTAAATTGAATAGATGCATTTTCAATTACAAATTTATTAGCTTAAATGCAAGAATGAGGGACCTGACCCCAAAAGTACTTTGAAAAAATGACCCTGTTAAAAGTCGCCCCTGTCATAATTGATATGACATTCATATGGAGTGACTTCGCCTTTGAGGAAAAACTTTTAATTTCAACGAAAAAAACTGCCGGGGTAGGCAGTTTTAAATTACAATCATTTATTAAAGGGGGACAAATGATTATGTGTGAGCTAATACAAATATCCTTCAGTTGATTCTTATTTCAATATGTTAGTTACATAATTCTTAAAATCAAAAGATACATAATGAAATATAAGAATTTGAATAGAAATTTGTTTAGCGTCTGGTT
>JAOAQY010000222.1 GCA_025210965.1 Tissierellales bacterium | reverse complement strand
TTTGCAACTGGAATCATCTCATACATGGCTGACTGATTACCTCGACGCGAGCGCCACTTTATTAATCCACGTTGCTTAAGTTCATTTCGCGCCCTTTCAATGGTTCTTCTTTTCAAGCTTGTCTTGACTTCAAGGGTTGATATGGCTACCGTAAATCCCAGTTTCCATCGGTATTTATTGTTTATGTGCATCAATGCGCTCCATAGAACAATGGCCGATGCAGAAACAGGATTTAGTTCGAGCAAATCATAGAAGTCATTCATCTCTTTAATATAATTTCTTTGCGCCATCAGTTTCACTCCAGTCTAAAAAGGATTTTTGTTCATTGTTATCTCAAAACCTTTTTGAGCCAAATACGTTTTCCTTCTAGTAGTTTTAGTTATTTCATCTAAGAAGAGCTCTGGATCACCATTACCTTCTGATAGATGCAAGAGTACTATTTCTCTTACTTGTTTTAAATCGTTGCTTTTAAAGAATTCTTTCAAGTTCTCTAAAGAAAAGTGAGAAGTTCTAAGTCTATGCCCTAGTATTTCCGGAACATAGTTATTTTCAATATTTCTAGTCAGAATATCTTCAGAGTAATTACATTCGATCATAATGTGATTCAATCCCTCAAATTGCCATTTAAGATAATAAGTATCTGTTGCAAATAACAATTTCCCCATTTCTTCATGTTGTATCAAAAATCCAAGTGGTTCTCTAGCATCGTGTTCTGCTTCAAATGCTAGAATTTTAAAGCCACCAAGTTTAAACTGTTCTCCGCTTTTTATAGTTTTAATTCTATGATGATCTGCAGCGCAAGCTTCTTTTGTGCCCTGGCTAGTATATACATCTAGTCCCATCTGTGCAGCATTTAATAAAGCTTTACTGTGATCTTTATGTTCATGGGTGACTAAGCACCCACAAACATTTCTGAGCTTAAAATCAAGACCCTTTTTGATTTCCTTAAAATTAAGACCAAGCTCTAATATCAATACTTCATTATCATTTCCCAATAGGTAGCAATTCCCTTTAGAACTACTTCCCAAAACTTTCATAATCATATCTAAAAACCTGGACCCTGAGTCGTACTATTTTGATTGATTGTCTCTTGAACTGGTTTTTGTACCTTTTCTTTTACTTCTTCTGTTTTTTCGTTTTTCGATTCATCTTTAACTTCTTTAAGCTCATTTTCTGGAACATCTACTACACGTTCTTCATCAAAGTCTATTTTCTTTGAGTTTGCATTATTTGGCACTCTAGGACTATCTGCTTGTTGATCTTCATATTCGTTACCAAGAGATCTATTATAGGCTTCTATAAGCACATCTGAATCATCTGAGACATTTACGAACCATTTACACAATCTATTTATTACAGTTCTTTTTGCCATTTCTTCTGGGAACTTCTTGTGTACGTCCATACCTTTTGAAGAACTTTGTTTCCAGGACGTATCTATTTGATTCTTATTCATTATTTCAGTATGTTCTTCATCACCACGGATAATAATTGCATATGCTCCAATTATCTTTGTAGTATCTATATTTTCAAGTTTTTGCTTATGTTTTACTACTCTCTTTTTCCCTCTATTAAGTTCAAATTCAAATTCGTCACCTTCATATATAACTTGTGCAAATATATCATCTACCGCTGACAATCTTTTAGTAACAGCTATAGTTCCAAAATAACTTCTCATAAGAGTCAACTGATTACCTCTGACTATAAAATAACACTGCTTCTTAATTGGATTAAGTCCCTGGACTACCATATCTAAAAGCGTAGTTGATACGCTAGATTTGGTGCACACTTCACTTGCAGGTTTATCATCTTTATTTTTGACAGTATTTAGTATCATTAGCTGAGCACTTTTTAGTGCATTGCCAGGACTATAGTTTGGTGGAAAATTAAGCTGTCCCGATGCTTGTAGTTCTTCTACCTTTGAAAGTACTTGATCAGCTACATCGCTAATCGTCATTAAATTAGTTTCTTTTTCACTCATGTTCTCTACCTCCAATTTTTAAAATATACTTTTGCTATGCTGTTATGTTCTCAATTATCAAGTCTTCATCAAACGATACTATTAGATTAATAGTTTGCGTATCGATTACTGGTACATGGTTTATACTTTCTTTGTTATCTATAAAAATAGGTGCTTTTATATCGTAATGATTCATAAGAGTTTCAATGATATCTAAGCCTACTTCTATCTTCGCTGCACTATTTAAATCATTGTATGGAACTCCAAAGAATGTAACATCGCAAGACTCTTCAGTTCCACCATTTACCAATGTATTAAAAAGTCTAAATCTTGCTTTTTGGAATTTTTTGTTTGCTATTTCTTCAATCATCACAACTTTTTGTCTCACAAATTCATCACACAATTCTTCATGATTTTCAAGATTCGCAATTTGTTCTCCAAGATATTTTTCTCTATCTTTTAGTTCCTCAATTCTTGCTTGAGTCTCTTCGCATCTTCTGATTTCTTTAATTTCAGCATTTAGTTCATGTTGTTTCTTTTTAAGAGTATCTATTTCTGCTCTTAATTTATTAATCTCAGCATCATCAGGTTTCTTAATTTCTTTCTCGAGAATAGAAACATGTTCTTTGAGATTTTTTAGTTCATCATCCTCAGCAATTTCTCCTGGTACAAAGTTTTCTATATTCGCTTTGATAGTTTCTATTTCAGATTTAAGAATCTCGCTTTCATTAGTAAGTCCTTCAACTACCTCTAAGCATTTTTCATTATCAGATTCAAGATGACTAATGCTTTCTTTTTTATCTGTACCATCTTTTGTTATGCGGTCAAGGTCTCTTTGCTTTTGAGCGTAGAAATTATCTTCCATCGTTTTTAATTTTTCAGCTCTCTCTTCTTCTGGAAGAAGCTGACCACACGTAGGACAAGTAAAATCATCTTTTGATTCAAAGGATCTTGTATTTACTTCAAACCATTGATCCCTAAGCTCTGAGCATTGATTCTCATATGCTGCTATTTTTTCATTATTCTTTTCTATTAGTTGATTGTTATTATTAATATCTCTAGTCTTCAGCTCTAACATTCTCTCTTTTTCTCTGAGTTCCATCTTTGCTTCCTGAAGAGGTCTTTCACTTTGAGTTTTCAGTTCATATTCTTTAGACTGCACTTTATTTTGTGCCTGGTAATACTCTCTTTGCTTTTCATTAAATGCTTGAAATACAAGTGATTGATCATCTATTTGTCTATTCTTCTCTTCAATTTCTAGTTGAATTTTGTCTATATTGGCATTTAGAACATCTTCATTTGAAAGTACTGCTTTTGGTAAAGTTTTATTTGCTTCATCAATTCTTACTGGAATCTCTTTCAATTCTCTATTTAGTTTTTTCCTCTGCCCTGCAGTTATATTTTTAAAACTTTCTATGCCTTTACCTTTCAGTAAATTCTTTAAATCTTTCAATTCATCGCTAGAATTTATTACATCATCATCGCTTATCTCTCCAACGATACTCATAAGAATATCTCTTCTTTCCTTCCAATGAAGTTTTTCATTGAAATAGTGAGGATTAGTAATAAGTTTAAACAAATTCTCTTCGACAAATGTTTTAATAAACTCAGTGTATTTACCTTTTGGAACTTCTTCTTCATCGATATAATAAATCGTTTCATTTCCGCTAAAGCGTTTGATTTTTTTGCCCTTTTCTTTAGTCCATTTCTCTCTATATATTTTCTTTAGCTCATATCTGATACCACTTATATTGATAGTTCCTTCTACAGAGTGCTCTATTCCCTCAATAGTTTTTCCGTGCATATCATATGTTTTAATCCCAAAATCCTTTTTATCCTTGCTATCCTTTCCAAACAACAACCAGGTAAATGCATCAAATATAGTAGTCTTTCCAGTTGCATTTTGTCCGGAGATATTCGTTTTTTCTGTAAAGTCAATTCTCTGATTTCTTATGCCTTTAAAATTTTCTAGTTTCAAGCTTATCAATTCAATTTTCATAATCTTTCACTTCTCCCTTCAATATGTTATAATTGTGGTGTATTATTTTTTTATGCACCCTGTCTGGTTTGCGAGACCTGCAGGGTTTTTTTGTATTATTTTTCTATGACATCCTGCTTAGTTTGCGAGACCTGCAGCGTTCTTTTCTTCACTAACAATTTGCTTTATCCTTCCATTTTCAATTACTAATATCATTTGTCCGCTATTACATATACTATTTGCTTCTGACAAAAGCTGATTTGAAAACACTTCTAGTAATTTAGGACTAATTCTGTATCTAATCATATTCACCCCTTCTTTCATTTGGATTTTTGATATATCCTTTTTGCTTCATTTTGAAATTCATTTCTCGACTAAGACTTCTAAGATTGAGTCCAAACTTTTCACTTACTACTACAAGAAATACATCCATGCATACTTTCACATCTGCAATTTGTTTAATCTCTTCAGCTATAGCTATCCAATCTTCATCTGATATGTCTTCTCTGTTTCTTTTATTCTTAAATAACTTCTTCAATGTTTGTATTGCGGTTATCATCTCAGAGCCTTCTTCAATGAGACATTCAAGAACTACAAGTAAGTTTGTATCTATATTGTTTAAGAATTCAACATTTAAAAGTCCTAGATTTAATTCATTTGTATATGCATGTGTTAGTCTAGGGTTATTAATATAGTTGACGATCAACAGTCCCACTTCTACTGGTAGTGGTGCTACTCCTGATTCAAACTTGCTAATAGCTGATTGAGTATATCCAATATTTATAGCTAAATCTTCTTGTCTAATGTTTTCTTCTTCTCTTATTTCTCTGAGTAATTCATAAAATCTCATATGCTGTCACCTCTCTATATTTGCTTTCCTCTTATTTGATCCCACCAGTCTAGCACTTGATTTGCATAGAATTTAAAACAAAAGATTATACCAACGATTCCAAATGATCCTACTGTTAGTACTGCAATTATTAGTAATGCTTTTGCTCTATCTACAGTTGATGCAACTGGAAGTAATTCATAAACTATTAAGTAAATCATAGCTATAGCTCCTAATGTCATTTGTACAGTTTTGAATATAAACTTTAATATTTGACAATATAGCGAAATGCTTTCATCTAATGTTTCTAGTACTAGTTCACTATAAGTTCTATCTCCGCATATATATTTGTTTTTAGATTTCATTCTTTTATTCTTGGTCACCTACTGCCACCTTCTCTCTAATTGGTTTGTTTACAAAACAAGAAATATCTATTTTTTCTTGTTGAATGTAACATTCTTCAAACTGCTCGATTGTGTAAATCCCTAGTTTATTTAGCTCCTTCCATATGTTTTTCTCTTTTTCATCGATGTTTGGATTTGGGATCATGGCATCCTCCTTTCATGTTGCTATGTGGTTGTATTCGGATTGATGATTTAGAATTATTTGAGTAATTCACTAGCATCAACTTTTAAAGCTTGAGCTATTCTTTTTATTACAAGTATCGATGGATTTTTCTTTTTACCTTTTTCCAATTCATTGATATATGCTTGAGAAACATCTGCTTTTTCTGCTAACTCTTTTTGAGTAAATCCAATTATCTTGCCTTATTTTCAATCCTAACTTGATCTAATTCTGCTATTGAGTAACCATAACAACAATAGTTGAAATCATAGTCGCTCTTCTCTACATTTAACTTTTTCCGATGTACTTTTATAAGTTTACAGATACACATTTTTTCATAAACCTGTACTACTTGAATTTTTCCTTTAACTCTATCTATAAAACCTAAGCTTTCTTTGGTAAACGGATTAATAACTTCTACCTTTTTACCGAGTACATAGAAATTATCACCTAATGATACGCAATCTTTTCCCCCATCAACTACGAAAGTTTTATAATCAAGTTGTTTTATTATTTGCATAATTCCCTCCTTTCATGTTGCTATGTGGCTGTATTCGGATTGATGATTTAGAATACAACTAATACCATGTTCTATTTTTTGTGTAATGTAAGCATTCAAATCTACACGTATGTGATCCCTATGTTCTGTTACTTTTGTTTGCTTTTTCTGATTCACCTAAGAATGATTGATGCTTAGCGTATGTTTCGTCGAATGCTTTTTTGGCTAGTGGTGATAGTTTTGAATAACCTTTGACTTGATTAATCATTTGATTAGTATCTCTCTTTATTGCTAAGCTTTTTATTTAATCAATAGCGTCTTAGTTTCCTTTTGTTTCTGTTTTAGATACTGATTTTTTAAAAAAAATCACTTCTATAGGCAGTTCTAAAAGTTTAGCTATTTTTTCTGCTTCTTCTAAAGAAAATTTTATTGTCCCATTTTCCTTTTTGTAATACGCAGCTGGCGTCTTCAGTCCCAGCATTTCTGCCATTTCCATAGCACATATGTTTTTTCTATTCCTAATTTCTCTAAGTTTTTCAAACATGATTTCACCTCCGATGATTTCTATTTTGGAAACTTCTTGTTTTAATTATAGTTTCTATTTTGGCTATTGTCAAGAACATTATTTTTTATTTTTTCCATTTTGGATACCTGATTTATTTTCCATTATGGATACTATATAATTATAGTGATATATATTATTTATTAAAAAAGGAGTATTTCTATGAGAATAAGACCATTAAGACAAGAATTTGGAATGACTCAAGAAGAATTAGGTAAAAAGATAGGTCAAACTAAGTCTAATATTTCTAAATATGAAACTGGATCATTAGAACCTAGTATTCAAACATTAAATTTATTAGCTGATATTTTCAATGTATCTGTAGATTATCTTCTTGGAAGAAGCGATGAAAGAAAACCAGATGAATCTGATTATGAAATAGTAACCCAGGCTTTCCACCTCTCTGAAGATGTCAGTGAGTTATCTCCTGAAGAAATCGAGCAAATTGATGATTATATTAGATTTATTAAATCTAAAAATAAAAAATAGCGGTGTCTGTTATAGACATCGCTTTTCTCTGTAAAAAACTATGAAATGAGGTGAAAAAATGTTTGCGTCACGACTAAAAACTCTTCGTAAAGAAAGAAATTTTTCTAGACTAGAACTTAGTTGTCTTCTATCAATATCTAAAAATGATATTGCTATGTTTGAGCAAGGTAAAAAGTTTCCAGATGAAACTACTTTAAATACACTAGCTGGTTTCTTCTGTGTTTCAATAGAGTACTTGCTAAATCAAAAAAATATTCTTAAAAAGAATTAAAACATCAGTATTGTTTTTGTATTATTATTGTAATTATTGTAATTTTATGACAATTAAGTTTTCAGTTCTGCTATAATAAAAATATACTTCCTTTCATTTGTGGCTATTCTAAAGGATTTGATATTATGCGTAGAACCGAAGAACTAGAAGAATTAATTGAGTTTTATGGAATTTCGTTACATATTACACCACTCACCTCTTCTGTTTCAGGCTTTTATTTTCATGATTCAATGGGAAGTAGAATTGTAATGAATAGCAATATCTATGATGCTAATGAATACCGTTCTGTCTTAGCTGAAGAACTTGGTCATCATCTTACTACAGTTGGAGATATAAGACCTCATGCCTACCCTCACTCTTTAAGAAATTCTTGTAATATCAATAAGCAAGAATTAAAAGCTGTGAAATGGGCTGCTGATTTTCTTATCCCAACTAGTGAGTTAATTGACTACATTAAGACTCAATCTAGTATAACATTAGATGCCATC
>JAOAQY010000221.1 GCA_025210965.1 Tissierellales bacterium | reverse complement strand
TCACTTGCTGCAAAGGGAATTGCACCTTCTGATATACCTACAAGTCCCATAGCAAATGCAGCCTTTCCATTTGCAGTTTCTTCTTCTGTGAAAATCTTCATTTTCTTTCCTACAAATGTTGCAAGCGCCATTCCAAGTGGTGCTACTGGTATAGCACATGCTTGTGCTCCCATAAATTGTGTCTGTCCTGTTGCTATAAGACCTACACTAAACATGAATGCAACTTTACCAAATGGTCCTCCCATATCAAATCCCTGCATGAGTCCTATAACAAGACCTATGACTATTAAACTCCCCGATGATAATGATTGGAGCATATTTACAAGACCATCCATAAGTGATGCAATCGGTGCTCCTATTACAAATATAAATAATGCAGCTATCGATAATGAACCAATTATAGGGATTATCATTATAGGTACTAGTGGCTGAAGTGATTTAGGAAACTTCCAACTCTTAATCCATTTAACTAAATAACCTACTGCAAATCCAGCTATTATAGCTCCTATAAAACCTGTTCCTGCCGATGCTTCGTAGAATGATCCATCGTTTGCTATCCAACCACCAATCATACCTGGTGCTATTGCTGGTCTGTCTCCAATAGCATATGCAATGTATCCTGCTAATATTGGAATCATAAGTTTAAATCCAACTACCCCAACATTTAGTATCTGATTCCAGAAACTTCCCTCTGGTATTTGAAGTCCTGCTGGCGTTGGCTTACCTCCAATTGCAAGTGACAATGCTATCAAAAGTCCCCCTATTACAACAAATGGAATCATGTAAGATACTCCATTCATCAAATATTTATAGAGACCTGATTTTTCATTACCTTGCCCTTTGAAAGTGCCACTATCCTTGTTGGTCGACGAATAAATAGGTGCACTTTCTTCTAGAGCTTTATTTACAAGGGCTTTCGGATTATCTATTGCTGCTTTAACTCCCGAAAATACCACTCGCTTACCGTCAAAACGATCTAACTCTACCTGCTTATCACAGGCAACTATTATGCCTATCGCTTTCTTAATCTCTGCTTTAGTAGGTGAATCTTCAACACCCACTGAGCCATTTGTCTCTACCTTTATCTCTACACCCATCTCATGCGCACATTTTTTCAGCGCTTTTGCAGCTAAATACGTATGTGCTACACCTACTGGGCATCCCGTAACCCCTATCAAATACCTTCTATCTTTAGATACTTTTTTGGTATTTTCTTTTTTTGATAAAATCTCTATGACATAACTTGCATCATTTGCATTTAATAATTCTCTCTTTAAATCTTCATCAAGTAATTTCCCTGTAATCTCAGACAATGCTTGCACATGTAAATTATTCGCACTTTCTGGCATAGCTATAACAAAAAATAATTTTGATAACTCGCCATCAGAACTGCCACAATCTATCCCTGATTTACTAATTCCAATTGCTATACAAGCCTCTTTTACAGCTGATGTCTTTGCATGCGGCATAACTATTCCACCTTCAAATGCAGTTGACATAAGTTCTTCTCGCTTCATAACCTCTGATATAAATGTTTTTTCATCAGAAATTTTCCCAGCACTAGCTAGTAGATTAGATAATTCATTAATAGCCTCTTCTTTAGTTTTTGCCTTTAAATTAGTCTTTACTAAATTCGAATGGATCATTTGCTTTATACTCATCTCTTCACCTCTTATTCGATATTACTTTAGCTATATAAATTCTATTGTAAATAAACTTTTGTATTGGATTTATAAATGCCGTGAAGTTTTTCAATAATCGTTCCCTGCGCGCCTTGAAACTGCAATCGATTTCCTTCTTACTTGTAATTATAAGTTAAAGCGCTTATTTTTGCAATCTAAATATTTTCCACACTTACTTGCAAAATACTTGTCATTACTTGTAATTACAAGTTTACGAGCAGTAATTATTTTTTTATTTTTTATTTTTTACCCATTACCTATTGATTGATTTCATTACTAAGTAATTGTATTTTATTACTTCAGTCACTATGTAAATCACTTAAAATCATGTACAATACCACTATAATCGCGATACTAATTGTAAAAAAGGGGTTTTAATTAATGAAAATGAAAAAATTTATCCAAATTATTTCATTTCATCTCCCTCCTCTATTTAGGAAGGAGATGAATCGAAATGGTTTTAGTTTTTAATAATCTTTTACCAAATATTCACATGTACAGCTAACTTTAAATGCGATACAATTAAAACGTGAGGGAGGTGTGAACATCTATGAAAATCAATAAAGCTTTTAAGTTTAGGATATATCCTAATAAAGAACAAATACTTTTGATACAAAAGACTTTTGGTTGTGTAAGATATACATACAATCTTTTTCTTAATCAGAGAATAGAATTATATAAAAGCGAAAAAAAATCAACTACTTACGTCAATCAAGCCAAAGAATTGACAGCATTGAAAAAAGAATTATCTTGGCTTAAAGAAGTAGATAGTGTTTCACTTCAGTCATCTCTTAGAAATTTAGATACTGCTTTTAAAAACTTTTTTCAAAAAAGAGCAAAATATCCTAAATTCAAATC
>JAOAQY010000220.1 GCA_025210965.1 Tissierellales bacterium | reverse complement strand
CTGTAAGTGCTCCTAAGATAATTTTTTTAGTTTTCATAATAAATCTCCTCTCAAATTTTTAATTATTATTAAGTAATGTTTTCTTTGCATTTCCTATCTTGCTTATATAATAGAGTATAAATTTGTGAGAAGTATGTTGGATTATGTGAAAGTTGTGTGAGAATAAAAAAATACATCAAGAAATTTTTGATGTATTTAGGTTGTTAAGCATGTAAACACGAATCAAATATTTATAGTCTAGCGATGCTCATTAGTCACCAAAATACTATTTTTTATTATTATAGTTAGTTTTATTAAATTGATAGTAGAAGGATATTTAACAATACTAATGTTACTTATATACCGTTGTCTTATTTACATAAATTTATATACTTTTTTTAGGAGGATACAGAATGATTACTAAGAGTTTTGGAATAGCAGTTAAATTCTATAGAAATAAATTAAATCTAAGTCAAGAAAAATTTGCGTTACAAATTAATATGGATAGGACATATTATGCATCCGTTGAGTCTGGTAAACGAAATATTTCATTAAATAATATAGATAAAATTTCAAAAGGTTTGGAAATATCTCTACAAGAATTATTTTCTAAGGTTGAGGAAATTGAGTCTGAAAAATAATTGATAATTACAATAAAAAAGTTTGAAGCGGGAGGAATAGTAATGATTTTAGATAAACTATTATTTGATAATATAAGTATACTTGGGAAATCTTTTTTGATTGAATCGGGATTGACTGATATTCCCCAAAATATACATGAGATGAATAAATTTTTAGAAACTGTAAAAGAAAATATAGAGTCAAATTCATTTAAAGGAGCATTGTTTGCAGATATTTTGTTTTCTTTTGTAACTGATATTTCAATAAGAGATCGTAATACAACTTCGAGAGTCTTTGAAGATATATTCTCAGCGTTATTTAGTATGAAAAGTACAGATGTGGAGTCAAGGCAAAATCCACCAGTTAATGATGAAATTAAAAAATTAGATTCTTTGTGTACTACTTTAGATTGGAAAATTTCTACAGATTTAAGTGGAAACAAAAGGGAAAAATCTGATTTATCTCTGGGATTATATGAAATTTCATTAAAAACGTTAAAAGGGAAAACCTATGATGAAAATTATATGATTATTGATAATAATGATAATAAAGAGTTAAATGTAGGGAGTCTTTCATATAGAGCTCTATTGAAAGGTATAATTGATGATGAAAAATTAAAAAGTTTGAGTGATAGGAAATCAGGTTTAGGTTCAGGAAAGCAATTAAGGGAAAATATTTTTGACCCAATCAAAAGTATTAATAAAGAAAAAGATTTTTATGATAGACTCAAGTTATTTTTGGAATATGTATATACAGATGATTTATATATTGTTTTAAAATCCCATTATAGGATTGACTTTATATTAATACCTAATGATACTTTTGTTAATACACTAACTGATTTATATAAGGAAAACGAAGATAAATTTCATGAAGTTTTCTATAGATGGGAAAATAACAATTTAAGGATTCATTGGATTAAGCTTAAATCTTACATGGAAAAATATTGCAGGGACTTCTATCATTTAGATATGGACTTATCATGTAGAATTGAAAATGATGAATTAGTAAAATTTAAGTGTGCAATTAATGAAAATATTGAGTCAATTTTGAAAAGTAAAAAATTATAATTTTAAACTTAAATTACAAAAATAACGAAATCACAAAAAAATTAGCATGATTTCGTTATTTTATTATTATTTTATATTAAAAATACTAGCTATGTGATATGCCATTAATACAGGTACAGCATTCCCTATTTGACGATAAGCTGCGGAATTTGAACCACAGAATATAAATTCATCTGGAAATGTTTGGAATCTAGCAACTTCCCTAACAGAAAATCGTCTATGTTTTTCAGGATGAGGTGGAATTAATGGCCCTCCTGTTCCACTACCTCTTCCCATAATTGTAGGAGCATGTTTTGTCCAATAAGTTTCTCTATTTCCAACCCTATTAGATATTTTAACTTTACATTTGGAACCTATATGATTATAATGTCCACAGAATTCATCACTATACTCAAGAGGTAAGTCATAAATTGCATCTTTTATGTTTCTATATGAATATTTTTCATCACTGAGGATTTCCAAGTGGCTATATATTCCATTTTTCCAATTAGAATATAATTTATTTATTTTATCATGCGGTGAAATTAATTCGATTTTTTTACTATTCTTTGAATGAGTTGTTCTAATAAATAAAGCCTTTCTTGAGCTAGTTAATTTATCTCTTACTATATTAGTATTATATAAATTACTCCCAATTAAATCATTTCTAATACCTAAAATGATTACTCTTTCTCTGTTTTGTGGTACACCAAAATCTAATGCATTAAACACATTGTATACAACAGTATATCCAGGTCCTTTACCTGAGAAAACTTTTGAATTGGACGTACCAGCATCTTCTAAATCGTCTAAAATTAAACGTAGTACTTTTCCCGAGTTCATATTCTCTAAACCTTTTACATTTTCTAACAGAAAATATTTGGGCTGTTTAATTGAAATCGCTTTTAGCAATTCTAAATATAGATAATTACGTTCATCTTCCATACTTCTATCAACATTTGCTATGGAGAATCCTTGACAAGGAAAACCACCTATCACAACATCAGCATCTGGTAATATTTTACTTATGTCTTCAGAATCACCTGATAGTAACTCAGTAATATCACCTAAAATAGCTTTTGTTGAAGAAAATTCACCGATATTTTTATTATAAGATTCTACGGCATATTTATCAAAATCATTTGCCCAAACAACTTCATGTCCGGCTAATTTAAATCCTAAATCTAGTCCTCCAGCTCCTGAGAAAAAAGATATAACTTTCATTTAGCACCCCTCCATATGTCTTATATAATATAACATAATAAATTTTATATTTCAATACAATCTAATCATAGAACAAACATTCGGTAATTTCAATATTTATTTATCATTTAACTTTACTTGTGTATAGCAAAACAAAACTTTTATCTGTATAACTATATAAATAATCAAAAACAATGGTTTATTTATGTAAGCTATTTTAAAACAAAAAAGACAGTGGCCAATTGAGTGAGAGAGCTCAATTGGCCTTAAATGAATGTTATCTATGTTATTTTTTATTATGATTACTTAGAAATATTTTTAAATGCTTCTGATTGTGCTTTGATTCCACTTTCTGCTGCGAATCTTTCTATACTTGATGCACCGAAGAAACCGTCTATTCCTGGTGTATTTTCGATTACGTATTTTGCGTCCTCTGGATCTGCTATTGGTCCGCCGTGGCAAATTACTATTATATCTGGATTTACTTCTTTACCTGCTGACATGATTTTCTTGATTTTTTCAACACTTTCATCAAGTGTTAGGGCTGTTTGCGCTCCTATTGTTCCTTTTGTTGTTAGTCCCATATGTGCTACAAGTATGTCTGCACCTGCTTCAGCCATTGCTTTTGCTTGATCTTCATCAAAAACATATGGACAAGTAAGCATATCTAGTTCATGGGCTTTTCTAATCATATCTACCTCTAGTCCATAACCCATACCTGTTTCTTCAAGATTTTGTCTAAATACACCGTCTATAAGACCTACTGTTGGGAAGTTTTGTACTCCGTTGAATCCCATATCCTTTAACTGTTTTAGGTAAACTTCCATTAATCTAAAGGGATCAGTACCACAAACACCTGCTAGAACAGGTGTTTTTTTAACAACTGGTAGGACCTCAGAACCCATATCTACAACAATTTGGTTTGCATCACCATACGATAGTAGCCCTGCTAAGGAACCACGTCCTGCCATACGATATCTACCTGAGTTATATATTATAAGCATATCTGCTCCACCAGCTTCACTTGATTTAGCAGTAATACCAGTACCAGCACCTACACCTAGAAGGATATTACCATCACTTATTTCTTTTTTGAAGTCTTGCATAATTTCTAAACGACTTTTAGTATTCATTAAAAATCCTCCTTAATTTATTTTTGAATTCTCTATCATATCAATAAGCTTTTTGTCTGCAGCTAAAGCAAATTCGTCATCATTAATTGATGCGTTGATTTCTATAAAATCAACTGTTTCTTTGTTAACAGTATCCCTTAGTACATTAAATAGGGCTTCATCTTCTTCTTTTCCATAGAAAGGCTGACCTTCAACGTCTATTAGTGAAACTCCTTTTAGAGGAAGCATCAATGCAGTATTTCCAGATGCCATATTTAATTTTTCTGCAATAACTTTTCCAATAGCTACATTTTCATCTACAGATGTTCTCATTAAAGTAACTGTTGGATTATGTTTATATAGATTTCTATCTTTAAATTCTGAAGGAACTGATTCTAGAGGGCCAAAATTAACCATATCTACTGCTCCTACTGAAACAACTTGTGGAATGTTATTTTTAGCAGCGGCTTCAAGTCTATTAGGGCCTGCATTAAGAACTCCGCCAACTATCTCATCGCACCATTCAGTAGTTGTCAGATCAAGTACTCCTGTAAAATAACCAGCTTCAATTAATGACTCCATAGACTTCCCACCAACTCCTGTTGCATGGAAAACAAGTACTTCATATCCTTGTTCTTCAATATAAGCTTTGGCCTTATCAATACATGGCGTTGTAACACCGAACATGGATGCTGCTATTAGTGGCCTCTGGCCTTCAGATACTTCTGAATCATTTGATACCATTCCGTATATAGCATTCACGGCATTATTGAATATTTTCATAGAAACTTTGTTTAAGCCAGCAACATCAACTACTGAAGGAATCATGACTATGTCACTTGTTCCAACATATTGTGAAGTCTCTCCAGAAGCCATTGTAGACACCATTACTTTTGGTATTCCAATAGGTAGAGCTCTCATAGCTGGTGTTACTAGAGACGTACCACCTGAGCCACCTAATGAAATAATTCCATCAATCTTTCCTTCTTTATATAGTTCAGGAACTAATATTTCCATGGATTTTGACAAGATTTCCATGGCATATCCACGGTCATTTTTATTACGTATATCCTTAATGTTTTCTCCTACTATTTTTGCTAGTTCTTCATTTGAAATATCAGCTTCAAATGTGGGTTCGAATACCCCTGTATGTATTGTCATGGTGTTAAGTCCTAGTGATTCAATACGCTCTTTTACATAAAGAAATTCTTTACCTTTGGAATCAAATGTTCCAGCAATTGCAATTGTTTTCAATCTAGCTACCTCCCCATAAATAATATAGAAATAAAAAACGATAGAATCGTTATAATTCAATTCTATCGTTAAAGTCTACCTAAGTAAATGTATTTATATGTTGTTTTCTTGTTCTTATATGCTTAAATATATGTTGTATACAGCTATTTACTTGTGTTTATATGTCTTTAAGTATTGATTAGGTGATATACCTTTGTACTTTTTAAACATTTTGCTGAACTGAGAATAATCAAAATAACCGACCATTTCAGCAACTTTTTTTAATGGAATATCTTCCTCTTTTATTATTGAAGAAGCCTTGTTTATTCTGTATTTTACAAGGTATTCTGAGAAACTACATCCGACATCTTTTTTAAACTTTTTGCTAAGATATGACTCTGATATGTGTAGAACCAAGGCAAGTTCGCTGATTCTAATGACTTTAGAATAATTAGAGTCTATATATTTTTTTACAAAGTCCGCATAGTCATATTTTTTTGAAGAATCATTCATATGATTAATCAGTGGGTCCTCAACATTATCCCTATATGATTTAAATGCCCTTGTTGACTCAAGTATTGCATTTTCTACAGGTATTCTTTCAAATGAAGAACCACCAATATATCCTTCTATATCAGTGTTTCCATATAGATATGCTAGATCAATAGGTTTTGATGCGGGACCACCATATACCATCTTTATAGGTGTATGGTCTTCCTTCTTTATAGCTGAAAATATCTTATCAGTAACTAATTTTGCATGTTCAATAGAAAAACTTTTCTTAGCCCCAAGGAAACCACCTTCTGTTAGACCAAGATGAACGCACAATATATCAGCCCCAGCTCTAACCATTTCAATTGCTTGATCTTCATTAAATACAAAGGCTACAGTAAACATATCAAGAAAGTTTGCAATTCGTATTGCTTCAACTTCTGTTTGAAAAGAAATGCCTTCTTCTTCAAGTGCTTCTCTGAATTGTCCATCAAATAGTCCGATACTTGGGAAATTATTAATACCTGAAAAGCCATTATTTTTTATTTGTTTTATGTAATCATATAAATTCTTTGATGGATCATTGGGGTTAATTCCAAACAAAACAGGTGTATCTTTTACTAATGGTAATATTTCAGTCATTCCAAGTTGCATAACTATATCATTACTATTTCCATAGCACAAAAAACTAGCAAGTGAACTTCTCCCCATCATACGAAACTTACCAGCGCTTAGGGCTAGTATGAAATCAGCTCCACCCTTTACAGCATACTTTGCAGTGACACCACTACCAGTAGAAACACCAATAATATGGCCATTTATGTTAATTTGAGCCCTTAGGGCTTTTAGTATGTTCTCACGATTCAAAGATAAACACTCCCTTTATTGAATACTACATTAAATTACTCACCTTTTCAAGGCGAATGATTTAATGTGCCCAGCTCTTTACAATAAAAGCAGCCCAGCATTTCATAGCCCAGCTGATTTTATTTCATAAATCAAGCCCAGCAGTTGCTTGGCAACTAGAGCAAGGATATTTTGCAATCGCAAAATTAGTTTTAATATTTTACGTTGGTAAAATTACCTTGCTTTAGAAGTTGAAACAACTTCGCTGGACTCATATTTTGAAATATATATGGCTGGGCTGTCATCTACGATGATGCTGGGCTATCAACATAAATGTTGATGCTTGGCTTAAAAGAATTATTTATTAATTCTTTCAGCTCCCTTATGCATAATTCTCTTAACACCATCTTCTGAAATAGTACCATTATCGATTAATTCTTGAATCTTTGCTTGTCTTTCTTCCTTGTCTAAACCTTTTAGTTCTTCTAAGATTGGTTTAATTTCAGCCATTTTGTCATAGTTTTCTATCATTTTTTCTGCTCTATCTGCTTCAATTTTACCTTCTTCAACTAGTTTGTTTACTTCTTCTGTGAAAGCGTCTTTGTCTAGATCTTTTAGTCTATCCCTTACTTCTTGTCTAGCTTGACGGTTTTCGTGTCTTTCTAAGATTTCTTCTTTTTTCTCGCTATCTATCTTACCTTCTTCAACAAGTTCATCTAATTCTGCTATGAACTCATCATTATCTAGATCCTTTAATCTTTCTCTT
>JAOAQY010000219.1 GCA_025210965.1 Tissierellales bacterium | reverse complement strand
TGTGAACTACGAATTTAGAGAGATACGAGAAGAGGATATATCTTCTATAACAGGTTTATTTATAGAGAACTATTTTAGGGTGTTGGAGAAACATCCTAATTTACCAGCTAAATATGCTACTAGAGATGCAGTAAATGACTATGTGAGCTGGATGGTAGGCAATGGTGTTGGGATAGTTGCAATAGACAATTCTGATGAGATTGTAGGTTATATGACAGCAATTGAAATCGATGATTTTAAAAATAGTGGGAAAGGACTTTATACTCCAGAGTGGGGGCATGGAGCGGCAGTGGATGATCCAGAGTGGCTTTACAGTCAATTGTATACTTATTTATACGATGCGTGTATTGGAGAAAATTGTCATGTACATGCTATTACAATTATGGATCACGATGAGCATCTTATAAGAGAGAGCTTTTTTAATGGATATGGTATGCTTTTAATTGATGGAATAAAAAAAGTAGAAGATGAAATTCCACAAAAAACACCATATAAAGTGAGACAAGCGAAAGTTTCGGATTTAGATCAAATAGTTGCTATATTGGATACACACTATGATTATATGTACAACTCACCTATATTTTTATTTTCACATGCAGAGGATTTAAAGGATAGTGTGAGAGCTTATCTCGAAGACGAAACCATAATATTGTGGGTTGCAGAGCAAAATGATAAATTGATTGCAGTTATGAAGACACAGTACAATGCAGATAATGCAAGTACTATAGTTATGGATGAAAAATCACTTAGTATACAAGAGACTCACGTTATAGATGAGGCTAGAAATCAAAAAGTTGCTAAGAGTCTTTTGACTCATGTTGAAAAATGGGCTTTTGAGCATAGTTTTGAGAGACTTACAGTTGATTTTGAGACGGCAAATATATTAGCTAGAAGATTCTGGTTAAAATATTTTCAGCCTGTTTGTCATTCAATGATTAGATACATTGACGATAGAATAGAGTAGTAAAGGGGTTTGTACAGTGGGATTAGAAAATTTTGATTTAAAACCAGGAGAAAAAAAGCAAATGATAGATGAAATCATAGCTTTTTTTGATAAAGAAAGAGACGAAGATATAGGGATATTGGCTGCAGAATTGGTATTGGATTTTTTCTTAGATAATCTAGGAAAGAAAATTTACAATAAAGGAATAGATGATGCATATGTATTTATAAATGATAAGCTACAAGATATATATGCGCTTGAGAAACGTTAACAAAAAGAGGAGATGACATTCGTGAAAAACAGGACAGAACAAATCGTTATTATGCGTGGTGGTGGAGATGTAGCATCTGGTACAATACAAAAATTGCATAGATGTGGTTTTAAGGTGTTGGTATTGGAAATCGCTAAGCCGACAGCTATTCGTAGAAAGGTAAGTTTTAGTGATGTTGTTTATGAATCAGAAGTCGTTATAGAAGGTGATAGAGCTAGATTAGTGGACTCTATAGAAGAAATAGAAAAATGCTGGGATCAAGGAATAATTCCTGTAAAAATCGATCCAAAAGGAAAGAGTATAGAAAGCATACAACCCGATGTAGTTGTAGATGCAATATTAGCTAAGAAAAATTTGGGAACTCGTATAGACTTAGCACCAATAGTTATTGGCTTAGGTCCGGGATTTGAAGTTGGACAAGATGTAAATGCTATAGTGGAGACTATGAGAGGTCACAACTTGGGAAGAGTAATTTTCAGTGGAAGTGCCATGCCAAATACAGGTATTCCAGGAAATATAGCTGGTCATGCGAAAGATAGAGTAATCTATAGTCCAAATGCAGGCGAGATAAAACTTATAAAAGACATCGGAGATAGTGTCGAAAAAGATGAAGTAATAGCTCATGTTGAAGGAGAAGCAGTTTTAGCAACGCTTACTGGAATACTGCGAGGGATCATTAGAGATGAGACTGTAGTATTTAAGGGAATGAAAATTGGAGATGTAGACCCTCGATTGGATCAAAAAGAAAATTGTTATAAAATATCAGACAAGGCTAGAAATATTGCAGGTGGAGTATTAGAAGCAATTCTTTCTCTTGACTGTAAGTTGTAAATTAGGCTAAATAGGTCGAAAGTTTATTTTAGTTTATTGATTTTTTAGTAGGTGAAGTACAAGGGGTGGAAGTTATGAAAATTGAGCAAGCTGAATTGCTAAAGACACTCAAGGTTTTACTAGTAGAAGATGATGTGGATTTACAAAAAGATATAGCTAGATTTTTAAGATATCGTGTTGGAAAACTTATAGTGGCAAATCATGGGAGACAAGGATTGGAGCTTTACGATGAGGAAAAACCCGAACTCATAATTACTGATTTGGACATGCCAGTCATGGACGGATTTACGATGATTGAAAAGATAAAATCTAAAAATAAAAATCAAGCCATAATGATAATATCTAATTCAAAAAATCAAGAAGATTTGCTAAAATCTATAGACTTAGGTATAAAAAAATACATAATCAAGCCTATAGACAATGAAAAATTGTTAGAGGGAATAAAAGACGTTAGTATTTCAATATTTTCAAGAAAAAAAGACTTAGTGGTAGAGCATGGAAGATATTGGCTTAATAGAGAGAAAAAAGTCAAAATAGAGGGAGAAATAAGCAAAAAAATAGCATTTTTCCTAAAAGAGAACACAGGGAAAGGTCCGAAATGGGTTAAGGTATTCATTCAAGGAAGAAGTATTGAAATAAAAGCAGAAGAAGTATTGACTCCTATGGAACTCAGTTTGATGAAAAAACGAGAAAATCATGAATTAGTGAAGTACAATAGAAAAATATTTTATAAGGCAAATTACCAAGAAATAGAAAATATGGTTATGATGATTATTGGCGAAAAATCAAGGTTAGAGCTAATAAATACATGTGTTGACACCAATAGAGATGTCATAAAATTAAGATTTTAACCAAAAGACTGAATTGTCAAAATAAAGCAACTATGATATAATATTGTCAGAGTCGGTGGTCGAGGGTTGAAAAGAACTCAGAGAGTGGCTTGAATACATCGATATGACTTTTGTAGTAAACTATAGTACAAAAGGTATTATAGATTATAATAGAATATAAATTTAGTGAATGATAAAAATTTATGAAGACTTTGAAGTTTAGCATGAATCGGTCAACACGAAAAGAACCATTTCTTTTTGTGTTGGCTTTTTTTAATGCTCTGATAAATTAGGAGGAAGACTATGGAGAGAAAAGTACTTGAATTTATAGATGAATGCTTGGAAAGGGGAGAAAGAGCTGCATTAGTTACACTTACTCATTCTTCAGGATCTACGCCTAGATCAGCAGGATCAATTATGGCAGTGGATTCGAAAGGAAGCATAATGGGTTCTATTGGTGGTGGAAAGCTAGAAGCTGAAGTAATAGTTCAAACTAAAGAAGCTATATTGAAAGGTGAAAATGAGGAGTTTCACTAT
>JAOAQY010000218.1 GCA_025210965.1 Tissierellales bacterium | reverse complement strand
TGAAAGTTCAAGACTTTCAAAAAGAGAATCTAGTGACAATGGCGGAGGGGCAACACCTGTATCCATACCGAACACAGAAGTTAAGCCCTCTAGCGCTGATGGTACTTGGCTGGAGACGGCCTGGGAGAGTAGGACGTCGCTAGATTTCAAGATTAAAACTTGCAAATTATTTTGCAAGTTTTTTTGTGCGTGAAAATTTATAGTAAAATATTTTTAAAACAAAAAAATCGCCTTCGGGCGATTTTCTATTTAACTTCAGCATAAGTTATGCAAAAACCCTCTAATTTACCGTCTATTAGAATGGGATAACCTGTTACAGCTGCTTTTTTTTCTTTTGAACTAATTTGTTTTGATAGGACAGCGCTGAAGCATTGTCCTTTTTTTAATTGATGAAAATTGTCTATGTAGGATTTGTTTAAATTAGTTTTTTTACAAAAATTTCGAAAGTCTAGTCCTATTAAATCTACTCTAAGCATTTCAAAAAAATTTGTAGCATTCATATTAACTTCTATTACATTAAATTTTAAATCAAGTATTACTACTGCGTTTGGAGAATGCTCTAAAAGATGACTATACCAACTTGGAGGACGTGCATTTAGTAAAGGAAGTATTTCTTTAGCAGCATCATAAGGATCAAGAACTGCTATAAAAATCAAATTCTTATCATATAGTTGTTTTTGTATATTAACGATATATTTTTCAACTTGTTTGGTAATTGGATTTACCAATTCTTCTAAAATATAAATTTCGCTATGCTTGCTTGATTTTATTAAATCTCTTATTTTCCAAATACTATTCGGTCTAATAAAAGAGGTGGCTTTTTTTGACGTCAAATCTTCTAAACCTATACCAACGAATTCTGAGAAACGATTATTAGCATCCAATATACTACCTGAAGAATCTGTTATTAAAATTCCTTGCTTCATTTTATTAAAAACCGAGGTCAAAAGATTTAAACGCTTTCTATTTTTATTTTGATTTTCAGATAATTCTTTTTTCTTGGCTAGTGTTTCAGATGAGATAATTAGGGTTTCAAAATCAATGTCAAGAGATTCTGTAAGAGATTGTAAGGTTTTTAAAGATGGTTTAGTTCTTCCTGATTCTATGTCAGAGAGATAAGAGTTTGATATACCAGCTTGTAAAGCCAATGTTTTTTGAGTTAACTTTTTACTCAACCTTATTTCTTTTAATTTAGCACCTATATTTTCCATACAATACCCCCTATTGCATAAGTATATACCATAAATAAATTCTTTAATATTATCGACAAAAAAGCATATAATAGTAAATGTTATTTGATATGAATAGAGTTAATAAATGATTTTGAAATTTTAGTTGACAAAAAAAGAGCAACTGTATATACTGTGTATATAACACATATACAGTTGGAGAGGAGTTAATATGAAAATTTTGTTGAGTCAACAGTCTGATAAATCGATTTATGAGCAGATTGCCGAACAAATTAAAAATGATATATTGAAAGGAAATAGTCCACCGAATGAAGCATTGCCATCCATTAGAAAGTTAGCAAAAGAATTGCAAGTCAGTGTTATTACTACTAAAAAAGCATATGAGAAACTTGAAAGAGAAGGGCTTATATACACTAGAGCAGGTAAAGGATGTTTTGTAGCAGAATATGACAATGAAAAAATAAAGAGTGATCTAAAGTTTGAAATTCAAAGAGAACTTAAGCTACTTAGAAAAAAAGCTTCGGAATCGGGTATTTCTAAGAGCGAATGGATAGACATAATTCGTAAGATTAGTGAGGAGGAATTTTAAGTGAAAAATGCGATAGAAGTAAAAAATATAGTAAAAAAGTATAAAAATTTTACACTAGATAATGTGAGTTTTGATGTGCCTAAAGGTTATATAATGGGATTTATAGGTGAAAATGGTGCAGGGAAAACTACTACAATAAAAGCTATAATGAATGCTCTTACGCCAAATTCAGGCGAAATAAAGGTCTTTGGATTGGATAATAAGAAACATGAAGTAGAAATAAAAGAGAAAATAGGGTTTGTTTATGCTGAATTCGATTTTTTTATAAACTTCAAATTGAAAGATATAAAAAAATATATAGCACCTTTTTATAAAAATTGGGATGAAGAACTTTATCAGAAATATATGAAAAAATTTGAACTAAATCCCAAGTCAAAAATAAATAAAATATCTACTGGTATGAAAACAAAATTTGCATTGGCATTGGCACTTTCACATCATGCAGAATTACTTATATTAGATGAACCTACTAGCGGGCTAGATCCCGTATTTAGAGATGAATTTTTAGATATGCTACTTGATATAGTTCAAGATGAACAAAAAACAATATTGTTTTCTACTCATATTACTTCTGATTTGGATAAAATAGCAGATTATATAACTTATATTCATAAAGGTAAAATCGTTTTTTCTAAAGAAAGAGATCAAATATATGAAAATTACTATGTTGTGAAAGGTGATTTGCAAGATCTTTTGGGAAAAGAAAAGGTATTTATTGGAATAAAAAAGAATAAATATGGATTTGAAGCACTTACTAACAATGTAAGTGAAGTGAAAAAAGATTTTGGTGAAAATATTAATTTAGAGAGAGCGACGTTAGAGGAGATAATGGTTTTTTATAATAGAAAGGGGAACAAATAATGTTGACAGTTATAAAATCGCAATTTAGATTGCTATATAAATATTATTTGATATTAATTCCACTAATGATTTATTTTGCTATTAGAGGAGTTTATGAGTCTGGAAAAGTGATGACTATGCTTGCATTTTATATTGGATTTATGTCCGGAAATGGTCAATCGGGTTATTCTGATGCGTTTGTACTTACTAATTTACCGGTTAGTAGAAAAAATATATTAGTTGGAAAGTATTTATTTTCTACGATAGCTTCGATAATTGTATTTGGATTGTCTTTTATAGGTATTGATTATTTTACTGGTGCAGATTTACTTAGCAAAATAACTTTTTCGGAAATGATATACTATTTGCTGATACTTAGCTTTATGAGTAGTTTTCCAATACCATTTGCTATGAGGTTTTCACAAAGAAAAGCTATGCTGTTGTCTATGCTGATATCAATTGGCATTATGATTAGTGTGATGATATTGATTCCAGAAAGGGAAATTTGGGATCAGAATTATGCATTATGGAATAAATTTCTTTCTATAGCATTATTTATATCAATAGTAATTGGTGGATTGTGGGCAAGAAATAGTTTAAGAAATGGTGTGGTGGTTAGATGATAAGACTTATATGGCGAGAGCTTATGAAACATTTATTATTTAAAATATTTTTGTTGGTACTTATAGTCGCAATGAGTTTGGTTGCAACAGCTGAAGCGAATTTATTCGACGACTTGATGATTCTATTTGTACCATTTATGCTAATATTTAATTTTTATATAACAATGCTTTATCGAATTGCCAGAAAAGAAGATTTTATTCTTAGAAATTTACCGATAAAAGTAAATGACATAATCAAATCACTTTATTTAGGCCAACTGGTAATAATATTTGTAAAGGTATTCATATTTTTATCAATACCTGCAATCATCCAATACTTTGGAGAATACTACTGGAATATTAATTTAGATTCAATAGCAGCAGGAATTGGCATTGTATTTATAGTAATTGGCGTATTTGCTCCGATTATGTATTTACTTAAGGAGAAAGCTCAAATGATATATTGGGTAGTATTTATTTTCACAATGACAATTATGCCTAAAGGAAGATTTTTAGTTGATTTTTTAAAAAATGCTTCGACTGTAATATTTATTTTGGGAATAATTATATTTGGAAGTTCGTATATTGTCTCGCAAAGTTATTTTAAAAAATATGAGCAATAAAAAAGAGTCATTTGGAAATGACTCTTAGGCTGTAGATAACTACAGCCTTTTTGTTTAAATTAAAACTAATAGCTAAATTTTAAACTTAGAAATTGAATCCAATAATTTTTTGAGACCATCGTTTATTTCTTCTGATTGTTTCAACAAATCATTAGCCTGAACATTGATAGTATTTGTACTAGATACAATAGTTTGAGTTCCCTTAGCACTTTCTTCTGAAGCATCAGAAACTTCAGCTAAAGAGTGAACAACATTTTGTATAGAAGCAGTTAATTCTTCAGAAGTGGCACTGTAATCAGATACCATTTCATTGACCATTTCGGCATCAGCACTGTAAAATTCACCAGTTTCAACCATCTTTTCATAGTCGGATATAACTTGAGAATTTAGGAAATCTAGTAGTTCTTGACTTCGTTTATTTAAATCATTTACTGAATCTAATACAATATTTGTGATACTTTGAATTTCAGAAACGGCTTTTCCAGAATTATCAGCAAGAGTGCTTATTTCATTTGCAACAACTGCAAACCCTTTTCCAGCTTCACCAGCTCTAGCAGCTTCTATAGATGCATTTAGAGCTAACAAATTCGTTTGTTCGGTGATTTCCATTATAGTAGTTGCAAGTCTATTAATTTCATCAACACTCTTTGTTTTTTCCATTGCTTCTATAAGATGCAATCTAGATTCTTCGTAAATACTCTCTGCATTTGTTTTAGATTCTATTGCACTTTGTTTAAGTTCAGAAGCTCTAATACTTATTTTACCAGCATTTTTAGCACCTTCTTGTGCATTTATGGCTATACTCTCAGAAGCATCATCTATTTCGTTTGCAGTCTGAGTCATAGATTGTGCGGATGCAGTAGTTTCCTCCATACCAGCAGCAATAGTTTCTGTAGTAGCTGATACATTTTCTATTTCTTGTGATACAGAGGCCAATTGATCATGCATTATTTCTATTGCATTTGCAAAAGATTCACTGACATCATGTATGATTTTAAAACTAGAAACAATAGAAGTTCTCATATGATCTAAAGATCTCACTAAATCTCCAGTTTCATCTTTGGATTTTAAGAGTTTATTTTTGCCAATTATATCTTTTGAAAAATCCCCATCGGATAAGTTGTGCAAATATTCTGCTGTTGTACTTATAGGTTTTGCTATGGAATGTCCCAAAAAATAAGAGAGCATAGCTGAAATTAGTATGGCAATGAGACCGAAAATAGTAAGTGAAAGTAATTTTGAACTTATAGTTGAATTTAAAAGAGCACTTTTTTCAGCAACTAATACGTCTATATCATCGGTATAATTTCCAGTTCCAATTACCCATTCAAATGGCGAAAATGCAAGAGAATAACTCCTCTTTGGTAGTGGAGTATCGTTTCCTGGTTTAGGGAAATAATAATCAGTATAACCTCCACCAGATTCCCTACCTACAGATATTATAGCTCGGATTAGTTCGAATCCATTTGCATCTTTCATAGAAATCCTATTTGATCCTTCAGAATCTCTGCCTAAAAAAACGATGTTCGTTCCATCATATGAATCAATCCAAAAATAACCATCTGCACCATATGAAAGTTCACGAACTGCATTTGCTGATTGCATCTTAGCTTCATCTAGAGTTATTAAGCCGTCTTGATATTGTGAGTAGAATGAATTTATAAGACTTACTGCATTTTCAACTTGTTCTTTTACATTTCTATCAAAGTTTTCACGCATTATGTCTTCTGTTTCTTGCAGAGAGGTATTTCCGACTTGTGATATAGATATGTAAGATGCAGAAAAGACTATGACAAAAAGCAACAATGAACTTATGAGTGAATAAATTAAAATTTTGTGCTTCAATTTTTTCATGATACACCTCCTATATTATTTGCCTACTTTACTAATATTTATACCCTGAATAGTTAAAAAAATTGCAAAAAAAAGAGATGATGTTCATCTCTTTTTAAAATGCATGTCGTTTAAAACCACCGCCGCGTACTTCGCTCAAATCATTTATAGCTATAAATGCGCTTGGATCAATATTTTCAACAATTTCCTTAAGTTTTCCTATTTCTATAGTAGGAAGTGTACAATATATTATTTGTTTAGAATTTTTACTATAAGCACCTTGACCTTCTACGAGTGTAGCACTTCTATTTAAACAATCGGTTATCTCTCTTGTAATTGTATCGGATTCAGAAGATATTATCATGGCATTTTGCTCTGGGTTGATTCCACGTTTAACCTTATCCATTACTTGATAACTTACAAATAAAGCTATAATAGTGTACATAGCCAGTCTAAATCCGAAAAGGACTGATGATATGCTCAATATGATAGCGTTTATGGACATTAAAATGGTTCCTAAGGGTATATTAAATTTTCTCTTTATAACAGCTGCTATAATATCCGTTCCGCCTTGAGAAGATTTGTTAGAAAATAATATTCCCATTCCAACTCCGTTTAGTACGCCACCAATTATTGTTTCTATGAGTAAGTCGTTTATTTGGATATATGATGATATATTTCCTGTAATGCTAAGTAAAAATGAAAAACACAACATGGATACTATACTGTTGAATGCAAATTCTTTATCTACGAATTTTTGACCTAGGGCAAATAGTGGTATATTTATTCCTATAACAAATATAGCAGTAGAAATTCCAGTTAAGTAGAAAAACATTACTGCAAGGCCTCCGATGCCTCCACTAAGTAAGTTATTTGGTATCAAGAATCCATTGAATGCAATTGCAGAAAATACATTTGCAACAAAAATCATAATAAATTTTTTCATTTTTTGGTTATTACTCATAAAATCAGACCTTTTCTTTGGTATTTAGATTGTAAAACATCTATTGTTATTGAGGGGATCAATAACTATTACGAGTATAGAATAACACAAAAAAATAAAAATGCAAGAGAAATTGCAAAAAAACTTTAAAAGAATTTAAACTTGCAAAAAAGCAGTTCGGATTTTTGATTAATGAAATGGTTTTCCAGAGGTAATTCACTATAATAGAAGTGAAATCAGAACTTTTACAAAAATGAAGGAATACTTGAATCTTATTCATGAATCATTAGTGCTTACGAAAATGTAAGATATATTAGTTAATTTGTTATAATAATATATGGCAAATGATCTTGTAAATGTTGTAGTATATTATGTATATGATAGATGATTTTTAGGAGGATTAATATGTTGAAGAAAAGAATAATGGTTGGAATATTGGCAATAACTATGATAGCTGGTTTTACTGGTTGTGGAGCAAAAAAATCTGAAGATACAAAAAATGAAGTTGGAAGTGTTGAAACTAGTATGTCAGAATCGAATGACGATACAAAAGACATTGAGCAAATTTCAAAAGAGCTCAAATTTAGAGAACAAGGTATGAGCTACATTGAGCCGAGCGTATTTAAGGAACATCCATTTGCATTTGACAAATTGGGATTTGGTCCTAATGAAAATGGTCTTGGAGGCATGAATTATAGCTATGTTCCTGCTGAAATGGTAGAGAAAATGCAGGATATAATAAAGAAAGCGGAAGCCGGAGAAAAGTTAAATGAAGAAGAGGGAAAATCATTTTTTGAAGAGTTTTTAAAATCTATGAAGCCGTTTGCTACAGTACAATCTTATAAGAAGGAACTTGTGGAGAAGAATGGGATTAAGGAACTTACTAAATTTGAAAAAAATGAAATACTAGGAGAGCAAGATGGATATATATATTATTTAGGATACAACGAACCAAATAGCATAGACGATTTAACTGAAAAGGATAAAGAGATATATCAAAGCGGTTATGATCAATTAGATGAGATTAGAGATTCATTTAAGCTTATGGAGATATATGACGAAAACAAAGCACTCAAGTCAATTGGAACTATTTCTAGTTTTAAGACAAAGGATTTGGCAGGAGAGGATGTTGATGAGTCTATATTCAAGGACAATAAGATTACTATGATAAATATATGGGCGACAACATGCGGTCCATGTGTTTCAGAGATGGAGGATCTTGAGAAAATTTACAATGAAAATAAAGATAAGGGTTTTAACTTAATAGGAATAGTAACTGATGGTGATGTAGCACTTGAGGACGCGAAGTTTATTGCAGAGAAGAAAGGTCTCACATTCAAAAATATAATAGCTGAAGATGCTTTAAAAAGAGATGTTCTAAGTAAAATTTCTGGTACACCGACAACGCTTTTTGTGGATAGTGAAGGAAATATAGTAGGAGAACCTATAATAGGCTCAGCAGGAAAAGAGGTGTATGGTAAAGCTATAGAAAGTTATTTAGATGAAGAGTAAAAAATAGTTTAGCCTATTGTTGCTAAATGAAAATTGATTATGCGCAAATTTAAAAACCACCTTGCAATAAAATTATGCATGGTGGTTTTTTGTAAGATTTTATAAATTAAGCTTTTTTTCTCTTTGCAAAGGCCAGTATAGCACCTAGCGCTATAGATAGCATTGCGGCCATCATTACTCTGTATTCTGCTGGAAGTAAAAATGTGATTGTATGAGCTGGTATCCAAAAAATAGGGATTGTTTTCAAATATACAAAATTTATAAGTCCTTTGAAATCTATTGCATCTACAATATCATTTAATCCTACATTATATCGACCCTCACCAATTTTCAAATCAATCCAAGTATCTGTAATTCTGTGAAAAAGCATCATAGTAGGAGCAAAAGATATGTTCATTATAGCACTTGTAAAGAATGCAAATGCTAAATTAGAACCATTGCCAGGAAGAATCCCAGATTTCATAGCTGCTTGAATACCTGTAGCATATATTGGAAAAATTACAACAAATACCATACCTAAAAGTCCCCAAATAATACCTCTAAGAATTAAACCAGATGGTTTTATCCATTTTCCAGCCCCCAATCTACGAGCTAATAATTCGCCCATACTAGCTAATATAAAGAACTTTATGAAGCCAACTAGAAATGGATGACCCTTTGTTGAAGAAATAAAAATCTCGTGTGTTGGTGGAAAAATCAAAAACGCAATGAAAAAAACTAGAATACCACCCCAAATTAAATCTCCTTTTTTCATAAAAAACCTCCTCTTATGGTTTGGTAGTTGGAAAAATTAAACTACCGTGATATTTATTACCATTAATTAAAAATGTATGAATTACTATATAAGTATATCATGAATTTCCACTTTTTTTGAAGTATTCAAAAAAATTTTAAACTATAGTGAAGCAAATATTTGAAATTTGTTCAAAATAGATTGCTTTCTATTAGATATGGTTAAAAATAGAAATTAAAGTTATATTATGGTATTCATGGTAAGCTATAATGAGTAAAATAAAAATTTCCATATGGATTTGCCTAAATAATTGATACAATTAAAGGTAGAGAATAGAGAAATGGAGTGAAAGCGATGATTGAATTGGCAGTTAAGGGATTAGAAAAGTCGTTTGGAGCAACTAAAATTTTTGAAAATATAAGCTTTGATATAAAAACAAAAGAAAGAGTAGCCTTAATCGGCAGAAATGGTACCGGAAAAACTACTTTAATGAAAATACTAATGGGCAAGCTTTCATATGATTCGGGGCAAATATCAATAAAAAAAGGTGCTAGTTTAGGGTATTTGGATCAAATTCCGGAATATCCGAAAGCTACTATTGCTATAGATGTTATGAGAGAAGCTTTTAAAAATTTAGATGAGTTGGAACGCAAGTTAAAAGAATTAGAAGTTGAAATGTCAACTGGAAACGTTGACGAAAAAATACTTAAGAGATATGGAGATTTGCAGAATCAATTTGAAAATGTAGGTGGATATAATATAAAAGAAAAAGTTGGAAAAATATCAGAGGGACTTAAAATTTCAGAAGAAATGAGGGCAAAAGAGTTCGAGGTATTGAGTGGCGGAGAAAAATCAAGAATAATACTTGGGAAAATACTTCTAGAAAATCCAGATATATTGCTTTTAGATGAACCATCAAACCATTTGGATTTAGCATCTATTGAGTGGCTAGAAAACTTTTTGTCTGACTATGATGGAACTGTTCTTATGATTTCACATGATAGATATTTTTTGGAAAGATTTGCAACAAAAATTATAGAGTTGAAATTTGATTGTGCGAGTGAGTATAAGGGAAATTATCAGTATTATTTAGAAGAGCGTGATAGACGATTTGAAGAGGCTATGAAATTTTACAATGCTCAGCAAAGAAAGATAAAGAGCATGGAAGAACAAATAAAGAGATATAGAATCTGGGGAGAAATGAGAGATTCTAATAAGATGTATAGAAAAGCAAAAGAATTAGAGAAGCGGTTAGACAAGATAGAGAGAGTTGACAAGCCGAGAAATGAAGAGGCAAAGATCAAAATAAAGTTTGGTGGATTTAGGTCAGGACAAGAAGTTTTAAACATAAAGAATTTGAAAAAAAGTTTTGAAGGACAATTGTTATTTGACGATTTGAATTTGAATGTATTCTATAAAGATCAGGTAGGAATAATGGGTGACAATGGAACTGGAAAGTCGACACTTCTTAAAATTATAATGGGAGAAATGGAGAGTGACCGCGGAGAGATAAAATTGGGTTCACGTGTGAAAATAGGATATTTGCCACAAGAGGTTTCATTTGAAAATGAAGAACAAACGCTAGTTGAATGTTTCAACAGTTCATTTGGGATATCTATAAGTGAAGCTCGAAGAGTTCTATCAAGGGCATTGTTTACAGAGGATGATGTTTTTAAGTCTATAAAATATTTGTCTGGAGGAGAAAAGAGTAGACTAAAATTAGCTATGTTGATGGAAGATCAGGTAAATGTGCTTATATTAGATGAACCTACGAATCACTTGGATTTGGATTCGCGCGAAATGCTTGAAGATAGTTTGATGAAGTTTGATGGAAGTTTGATATTCGTTTCACACGATAGATATTTTTTAAATAAAATGGCGACAAAACTTGGTGAACTTGAAAATAAAAAATTGAAGTATTATATAGGTGATTACGAGTATTATAAGAGTGAAAAGTTAAAAGTTAATGAAGTAGATGTTGTGGGAAAGTCTAATAGAGAATTCTTGTCTAATAATAAAGATAAGAAAATGGATTATGAAGAACAAAAGAATTATGAGAGAGAGTTGAGAAGAAAAAATAGAAAGATAAAAAACATAGAGGATGAAATAGACATAAGAGAAGAGCAAAAAAAACAACTTGAGAAAGAAATGATATCACATAGCACAGATGCATCTAAATTACACGAACTACAAATAGAGATAGATAAATGTGATGAAGAAATATTAAAATACATGGATGAATGGGAAATTCTACAAAAATAATAAAAATCTAGTTTAGCAGATTCAAAATAGGGAATAATAGGGATTGTAGAGATGATGAAAAACAATTCTAGTTCAAATTTTTTAAAAAAGCTTGACAAAAACTGCATAATGATGCTAATATAAATTTGTAACAATTACAAATTTAAAAAATGGAGCTGAAGTCAATGGAAACGAAAGAGAAAATACTAGAGATATTTGAAAAATCAAACAATCCACTTAAAACGGGAGAAGTAGTTGAAATCTCTGGTTTAGAAAAATCAGAAGTTTCAAAAGCTATAAAATCCTTAAAAAATGACGGAAAAATTTACTCACCAAAAAGATGCTATTATTCAATTGTGGAATAATAACAAAAAAGATAGTATAATAAAAGAACAGTAATTTATAGGCATATGCCTGAATAGAATCTTGAGGAGGAATTTAATATGGAAAAATGGGTTTGTGTACCATGCGGCTATGAATATGATCCAGAAGTAGGAGATCCAGATGGAGGAATTGAACCAGGAACTGCATTTGCAGATATTCCAGAGGATTGGGTTTGTCCAATTTGCGGAGTAGGTAAAGACGATTTTGAAAAAGTAGATTAGTTATTTTTAGTAGTGAGGTGAGTACTATCGTTAAAATAGGGAATGTAGGTGAATATTTGAGAGATAATGGCATAAAGCCATCATTTCAGAGAATGAAAATTTTTGAATACTTAATAAATACTAAGGAGCATCCTACAGTTGATACAATTTACAAGGCTTTGGTATCTGAAATTCCAACGCTTTCAAAGACGACAGTGTATAATACATTAAATTTATTTGTTGAGAATGAAATAGCAGTAGTTGTGACTATTGAAGAAAATGAAACCCGCTATGATGCAGATACATCGATACATGGACATTTTAAGTGTGAGAATTGTGGGAAAGTATATGATTTTCCTCTTGATATATCTAGGCTTACAGCGGAAGAACTAGATGGTTTTGAGATACATCATCAACATGTTTACTATCGTGGCTTTTGCCAAAAATGTTCTAGAAAACACTAGGACATTCGGGCATGGCCCGGTACATAATTTAGCGAGGGGGATTTTGATATGGCAAAGAGAATGGAAGTTTACAAATGTAATAGATGTGGGAATATTGTTGAAGTTTACCATGGAGCTGGCGGAACACTAAGTTGCTGTGGTGAGCCTATGGAACTTTTGACTGAAAAAACAGCTGATATGGCTACAGAAAAACACGTGCCAGTTATAGAAAAAACTGATGATGGATATAGAGTATATGTAGGATCAACTCTTCATCCAATGACTGACGAACACTATATAGAATGGATTGAATTGGTACTTGAAAATGGTCAAATATTGACAGCATATTTAGAGCCGGGTCAATCTCCAGAAGCTCTATTTAAAACAGATCAAAAAGCTGTTATGGCTAGAGAATATTGTAATCTTCACGGACACTGGAAATCAGAAGCATAAATTTAAAACGGCGATCTTTGAGATTGCCGTTTTTTGTTAGTTAGCTTTTT
>JAOAQY010000217.1 GCA_025210965.1 Tissierellales bacterium | reverse complement strand
GTTTTTTGTCAACTTCCGCTCATGTACAGCATTTTTTTGTTGTATTTTTTTATAAATATATGATAAGCCTTTTTCTTTCAAATATAATAAGTCAGACTCTTTTCTGAATAAAATTTATTCGTTTACTAAATTAGTAAAAAACTTTGATTTAGACGTTTACAAATTAGGTTTAGTTTTCGTGTTTATTTATTGAGAAGGAGTCTTAAAAGTTCTTTTAAGAGAAAGTTATATTTTGGGAAGAAAATTTTAGACGAGAAAGGATGAAGTAAATATGTTGTATCACTGTCTAAAGAATGCCCAAAATGGAAGTTCAGAAGATGTAATAGCTTTAATCAAAAAATTTGAAATGTGCTTTAAAAAATTTGCTAGAAAATTGTATTATCCGGAGGCTGAAACAGATTTAATCATCGAATTTATTCAGCTAATAGACAATATAAAATTAGAAAGATTTTCAGAAAGCGATGAAGGAAGACTTGTAAACTATATATACGATTCTTTAAACAACAAAAGAATTGATCTCTATAGAAAGCATTTGAAAAATAGGCAAGAATTACTTTTAGTATCCGATGTACATACTCTTAATAATTCTATAGCTTTAGATTCATCAGAAAGTGATTTACACTTTCACGATTTTATTTCAACTTTGACTGATCTTCAAAAACAAGTAGTGTTCATGAGATATTTTGAAGGTTATTCTGATTCTGAGATTTCAAAAAAGTTAAATGTATCAAGGCAAGCAGTAAATAGCACTAGAAAGCGAGCACTAGAAACACTTAAAGTACTTTTTAAAGATGATTGGAGGTGATAATAGTGGAATCAAAGATTTTAGAGCTCGCGGCAACTCAAGGCGTCTGGTCAGCGCTGAGTGTAGGACTGATTTATTATATTTTAAAAAATCAGGAAAAACGTGATTTAAGACAGGAAGAGCGTGAAAGCAAATATCAAGATATCATTACAACTCTTTCTGAAAAATTCAATGTAGTTGAAGATGTAAAAAAAGATGTCGAAGAAATAAAAGTTATTTTAGAAAAATAATTAAAAAAATAATTTTTAGACGTTTACAAATCTAATAGTTTTTTCGTATTTTATTATCGAGAGACTAAATAGTCTCAAATAAAATACGTTTTTTCCCTTAACAAATGCATTGAACCAAATATTAAAAAGTATCCAAAAAATTTCCGTATCGTATCATAAATTTTTTGGATACTTTTTTGGGTATAAATAAAAAAGACAATATTTTGTAAGTGAGGTGATTTTTTGAGGAAAAAAGCAAGTAAACACATTGCAGGATTAATTGCATATGCACTAGTTTTGATTTTGTTTATAATAGCTGCTAATTTAGAATACAAAAAAGCTATTGAAGTTCAAAAACGAGAGCTAGTAAGTAGTCTAAATATACTTCAAGGACAGATAGAAAATCAGCTCAATCGTCATATGAGAAATATAAATGGAATTGTCGCCTACATTAAAGTAAATCCTAATCTAGAAGAGAGCGAATTCGAATATTATTCTTCAAATCTAATCAGCTCTGATGATAAAGTCATTCGAAATATAACTTTAATAGAAGGTGCAAAAATAAAATACGTATATCCAAAGGCTGGAAACGAAACAGCTTTGGCTCTAGATCTATCAACCATACCGTCTCAATATGAAGCTGTACGTTATGTTTATACCACTGGAAAAATGGCTATTGATGGTCCTGTTTCTCTAGCGCAAGGTGGAAAAGGTCTGATTTATAGGGTTCCTGTAAATACAACTTATAGTAATTCTAGTCCATTGACACAAATTAGTTATGTAGCTAATTATGATAAATTCATAGAAATAACTGGTATAAAAGAGGCTCTAAAAACTTATAATTTAAGAATAGTTCAGGTTGACAGCAAACAAAAGTCTATAGTTTCAAATCGTGAATTTTTCAGTGAAAATACCATAGTGAGTTCTATTTTACTCCCAAATACTAAATGGGATATATTCATATCTTACAAAAACGACTATGATGGTAAAACCAATACTTTTTATATACTTATAGCTCTGGGATTTTTTATGGGCTTTTTATCTTATCTATATGTTGTAAATCTCATAAAATCTAGAAATAATCTAGAACAAGCTTTGTTTGTCCAAAATGAAATTCGTGAACAACTCATTTTAGCTGAAAAATTAGTTGCGCTAGGAAGACTAACCTCTGATATCGGACATGAAGTAAATACACCTATTGGAACAAGTATCACCCTAGCTACATTTTTAGTTGATACAAAAAATCATTTTGCAAATAAATACAAAGCAGGAGTTCTCTCTAAAAAAGATGTCGCTATATTTATTGAAAAATCTAGTGCAGCTCTTGATGCTCTAAAATCAAATTTGGATACAGTCTCTGACTTAGTAAAAAAATTCAAGCTATTATCTGCCAATCAAGAACTTGAAAATATAGCGTTTTTGGATTTGAAGGATTATATTTCAGATATTTTAGCTTCAGACATAGCTAATCTAAAAAAGGATGGTCATAAATTAAATATAGTTTCACATGATGACATAAAAATTTACTCGGATAAAATTGCCTTGTCTCAAATATTTAAAAATTTGGTTTCCAATACTATTGATCATGGATTTGATGGTATGAAAAATGGAACAATAGATATCTTAATATATCGAAATCAAAAAAACGATTCTATTTGTATAGAATATAAAGATAATGGTATTGGTATAGATGAAGAACTCTCAGATAAAATATTTACACCATTCTTTTCTACTAAAAAAAGCAAACATCACATAGGACTCGGTTTACATTTGGTTTATAGCTCTGTGGTATCTAAACTCGGAGGACATATTGAGCTTAAAAACGCATTAGATGGCGGTGTGCATTTCTATATTGAATTTCCAGAAAAAAAACATCCAAACATTTAACATTGTTTGGATGTTTTTCACTATTTACTTATTCAAAATGCCACTCAGAAATGCTACTTAAAAATGCTACTTAAAAATACTACTTTCCAAAAATCCCCTTAATAATCATAACTACAACATTGAAATCAAACTCACCAAGTGCGACCTTATAAAATCCACTCTCTCGCATCATTGGAAGCAGTAAAAGTGGCAATAATCCTATAGATAAACCAAAAATTAAAGAAGACACAACTGCACCTAATTTTCCGCCCTTTACATGACCATAAAGTCCGGCTGCCGAACCACTGAAAAAGCAAATAGTAGATGATGGGATAATTGCGTATACACTGCTACTTCCTGCTATAAACATTGCAACAATTCCACCTATCATGCTAAATACGAAACCAATCATCATCCTATCTTGTCTATACGGGAACAATATAGAACAATCCAAAGCTGGAATAGCATCGGGAACTATTTTCTGCGCAATACCCTTAAATGCAGTTATAATTTCTCCAATCATCATTCTAACACCCGTGAGTATTATATACACTCCTGTTGCAAAATAAAGACCTTGCTTTATTGCAAATACTATATAGTAAGTATTGGTAACATCTTGTACATAAGTTTTTCCAGCTATTATAGCCGCTAGTGTAAATAACAGCACCATACTTATAGCTGTTGCGAGAAGATTGTCGACTAAGAGTGATGAGCCCATCTTTTTCTCCCTCTTTTGCTCTGGTCTATTGACAAACTCCCCGATTTTCGCACTTATAAAAAAACCTACCGTAGAAAAATGACCTACAGCTATATTTTCTTTTCCCGTAATTTCCTTTGTATATGGCTGGATAAGCGAAGGAAATACACTCATCATGATACCTAATACTATTCCGCCTATAGCTACTACACCCCATATTGGTATGCCAACATAGCTAAGACCAATGGTAAGAGCACAGCTCATATATATCATCTGGTGTCCAGTCAAAAATATATACTTAAATTTAGTTTTTTTCGCCATCACAATATTAACTATCATTCCAACTATTATTACACTATATATTATATGACCAAATCTAGTTTCAGTATATGCTGCTAGCCTTTCATTACTTGAAATTATACCTATAAGACCAAAACTTCTTTGAAATAAATACCCTAGACTCATAAGTGATTCCCCAATCACTCCACCGCCAATCGACATAAGTATAAGTGATATAGCCGATTTAAATACTGCACTTATAGTAACTTGCCAAGACTTTTTCTGTAGTAAACATCCAAGTGCTACATAAATACCGACCAATATGAAACTACTCTTTAACAAACTGACCCCAAGTTCCATTATCCAATCCATCTATTCCACCAACTCTCCAAGTCTTTGCCCGAGTTCCTCTGAGTCAAGCAAATCGTCAAGACCTATCTTTATTCCATCTCCCTCTATCATGTGAATTATATAATCTGCCCCAATATATACGTCTGCCGTTTCATTTTGAGCTGTAAACAAATCACAATTATCTACATCTGCTTCTATTCCAAGCTTTTTAATCCAATCTATTACCTCCATTAGCAAATAATGGCTACTCCCAAGCCCCATACCGCAGACAACTAATATCTTCATATTTCATTCTCCTCCTCAGCTTTTATAATACTTATTATTTCATCATAAGTATTAGCCTCTATAAGCTCATCTACTCTCTTTGGATCTTTTATAATTCTTATAAGAGTGTCTAATGCCTTCAAATGGCTAGATGAATTGTCGCTAGCTAATACAACAATCAATCTTACTGGATCGTTGTGACTATGTCCAAAATTCACCCCTTTTTCAAGGCTAACAAATGACATAGCTAGTTTATTTACCCCATCTTTTGGCTTCGCATGAGGCAATGCAACCTGCGGTTTTATAACTACATAAGCCTTTAGCCTCTCTATATTTTTTATTATAGCCTCTTCATACGACCTTTGTATATCACCACTAAATATGAGCCTCGATGTCGCAAGTTTAACCGCTTCTCGCCAATTTTCAGCACTCTGATTCAAAACTACATGATCTGGCATCAACAACTCACTTAACTTCTTGTCTTTTTTGCGCTCACCTCTCATCAAGCTTTCTATAGCTCTTTTCAAAGGTTTCTTCGCATGAATTGTAGCATACTTTTCCACTATATCAATTATTTCATCTGAACTAAATTTTGCGCTTTGAGTTTTTTTGACCACTCTCTGAGAAAAATACCTCTTAAGTCTTAGCACATCCTCTTCTTCTAACATTGGCTGAACTACAACTACTGGTCTCTCCCTATAATCTATATCTAATGTACTTATTATTATGTCCACATCAGACCATTTTTTCTTTCTAAACTCAGAGTAACTCTGATGTCCTATTATATCTATATCCTGAAATTCCTCTAAAAGCCTAGTCTCCAATATTCTTACAGTGGCCATACCAGCATTACAAACTAGCATAACCTTTAGAGATTTCTGCCTTCTACTCTCCATTATTCCGCCAAAATATATAGCTACATATGCCACCTCTTCTTCAGGAACTATGAGATGTAATCTTTGTGACAAATGCATACACGCCTTACTTGCTGAATCATAGTAATCCCTGTACTTATCTTTTATAGCACTTAGCATAGGATTTGTGATAGCTATATTGTACCTCATTCTATAACTAGCTGGTTCTAAATGAAGCATGAGTCCCTTTAGAAGCTTCTCTCTCTCTTTGACATCTAAATTTATATTTTGATCTTCTTCAAATACTCGTATCATTGTTTGAGTTGTCTCTTTTAAATCTTCTAGTGAAGCGCTGAAAACACTGCCCTCTTCTTGTTCTAATATTTTGTTGCTAAGCATATACATTGCTATAAATGCTCTTTCATGGCTCGAATTTTCAAACCAATTAAAGCTCTCATCTAATGATTCTTCTAATGCTTTATATTCCTGAGATAATTTTATGGTTTGCACCTGAAATAGTGGAAGTTCAATCTCGCACCCATTTTTGTACCTGTGATTGCTAAGTACCACAGCTAGTATTAAAGTATTTAAACTGCTATCTGTATATCTCAGTTTCAGTTTTTTCTGTAGATTGTCAGTAAATGATATGAGCTTCTCCATATTCCAATGTCTTAAAAGCTCCTCAAGCTCTTTTTGTAAAACCATGTGAAAATCGCTGCCAATATCCTTTAGTTTACCTGATACTATCGCCCATTTACCTATATTGAAGTGTTTTATAAACAATTCTATATACAATTGTCTTTTTTGAAATTCACTCGCTTCTAGTTTCATACCAAGCTTTCTCTTCTTGCTTATGCTACAAGACTTAGTATCTAAGTACTTATCTAATCTTTTTACATCCTCTACGAGAGTATTTTTACTAAAATCAAGTCTATCAGCAATCTCCTGTACCGACGTTCTCTCTTTAGCTGTTAGCAAGAATAATAATATCGCATGCATTCTCTCTTCAGGGCTGAGCACATATTCGCTGTCATCAACCAATTTAAGTTTCTGGACCAATTGATCTTTAACTATATCTGATACATCCATGCTTATTCCTAGTTTTTTTGATCTACTTAATTTTGGTAGCCCTTCACTTTCTAAATATCCATCAATATCTTTTAAATCATTTCTTACAGTTCTCTCAGATATGCTGAACTTGTCTTTCAAAAACAAAGTATCTATTTTGTCTGTATTTTTGAGTATTTCTTTTATCATCTGTACCTGACGCTCTTTTAATATCATATATAACTCACTCTCTTCAGTATTATAAGCTTATTTTATCACACAAAAAAAGACGAACAGTATATTATTTATACTTTGTTCGCCTCATAGCATTATTATACTACTCAAAACTAAGTGCTTCTTTCACAGC
>JAOAQY010000216.1 GCA_025210965.1 Tissierellales bacterium | reverse complement strand
TGCACCCTCCTGGCTATCTATTCCAATACCGTAGTCATGAACCATATGAAGTATTTCCTCATATGTAGCATCTCTGTGATTGTAATTATTTTCTATATACCATCTACTGCCAATTGTTGGAACTTCCATCTGATATAATGGTTGTCCTAATAATGCTCTCTCTGGTATATCTGATTCTCCATCTGCACCATTTGGCATCACTAATACGGCTTCATTTTCTGCCATTTTATTTGCTATATCATCTTTTTTGTACTCTCCAAAATCCTCTAAATAAAAACTCAATTGATTATATGCTTTCAATACCTGTTCATCACTGACTTTATCTTGTGCTATTATCCTTATCGGTTTTCCATTTGGTGCTATATAATCAATATATTTCGTATAATATTTCTTGTACGCCCCTTCTAACTTTGAAGTATCTTTCATAATATCTTTTTCACTTATATAAGTCTTATATTCTGGATTTGTAATCTCTGAATCTACCTGAGTAACTTTCTCTACATTTCCTATTGATACTGCATTTGATTTACATCCTACGCAGGCAAACACCGTAAGTAGAATCATCATAAACATTTTTTTCATATCTCGTCTCAGCTCCTTTTTACTAATTCATTAGCTTTTGACAAGATTATAATCAAATCATATATCCATAGTGTATCCATTTCTAAATATTCTCTACAATTTCTAGTGAAAAATAAAATTCAACGCTATTTTCTAAATTTCGCACTCCATAATCTGATTTGTGAATATCCAATATATTTTTCACTATTGTAAGACCTAGCCCACTTCCTCCATGTTCTTTATTTCGTGATTTTTCTACTCTATAAAAACTATTCCATATTTGTTCAATCTCATGTTCTTCTATGTGAGCACCATAATTTCTTATTCCAACATACAATGATTTTTCCTTTATTTTTGTTCTAACTTCTATCGATTCGCCCTCTGATGAATATCGTATTCCATTACTTACCAGATTTTTGATGACCTGCTCTATCTTTGACTGATCTGCAATTACTTTTATATCCTGCAAATACACATCAGCACTCATATTTTTATATCTCAAATCATTTTCAAACTTATCAAATATATTTTCTATAAATGGTTTTATATCAAATTGGCTCAAATTTAATTTATAACTGCCTGTTTCAAGTTTTGATAATTCTATAGTCTCTAAAACGAGTCCATTTAATTTTTCTATCTCTTCTGATATAGCATCCATATAATATTCAGGCTCTTTCTCGTATACACCATCTCGTATAATTTCCAAAAATCCAGACATTATACCTAGAGGCGTTTTAAATTCATGCGACAAACTATTCAAAAGATTTCTCATTCGTTCTTCATTTTCTGCCTTTTTTATAGCCTCTATAGCAAGTTCATCATTTGATGCTTCTAATTCTTCTATGGTCATAGACAAATTCTCCGATATATCATTTAAACTATCTGACAATATTTCTAACTCATCATTTGAATTTACACTCGTTCTCTTTGTAAAATCAAGTTCGGATATGCTTTTTGCTGAATCTATCATTTTTATAAGTGGCTTTGTAATCCATTTCGAATACTTATAAACCAGAATTAATATGAGCATCAATTGGAATCCAAATATATAGTAATAATATCCATTTAGTATTTGAAATGCGTCGTGGACGTTTTGAAGTGTAAACAAAGAAAATGCATATCCAGTACCTCCGTTTGGAATATCAACTCTCTTTGCTAAAACCACTATCATCAATCCTGAATATTCTTCGGTATACTCATAACGTCCATCTATGAATAATTGATCTGCTTCTTCCATTAAATTGCTCTCTTCTACCCAGTATTGATTTACTTCTGTAAATAATTTTTCTTGCTGATAGCTTTCTACTCCTTGATCTCTAATTATAAAATTTCTACCTATGACCGTTCCAACTATATCTACAATTTCACTCTTCTCTTGATTATACAGCTCATCCCACAATTCATATCCATCATCATTTATAAATCTCATATCAGAGCTATCGATTCCTAGAGGCATTATAAAATTTGTTCCATCTATTTTCATACCACTTATATTAAGTTTTTCATATTCTCTTATATCATTTTCTTGATTTTTAAAATTTCCCTCTTCATCTATTAGAAAGTCTATTATTACTCTATGCTCTCCTCCGTTCTCATCTCTTAAACGTATATAGTTGAAGCCTCTAAAAAATATATCGTTTAATACTTCCTTTCTCCCATTAAACAATACAATGGCTGCACTATTGTCATTTTGATAGTCATCTGTCTTTTCATTTAATTTTTCTTTAGACCAATGCTCTTGTTCATACTCCCTTACCAATTCATCAAAAGATCTCTCCACCTTTGAAATTTTCATATTTAAATATATATCTTCTAAAAAAAAGTTTTGAAATGCTAATTGAACTAGCATTACCAATACAAAAATCCCAACTATGCTCCAGAATATTTTTATTACTATGCCTTTCTTCATCATTCATCCACCTCAAATTTATAACCAATAGATATCATGGTCTGAATAAGTTTTGAATACAGTCCAAGTTTGCTCCTGAGTTTTTTTATATGATTGTCTACAACTCGGCTCTCTCCCTCAAAATCATATCCCCATACATTTTCTAATATCTGATCTCTAGAAAGAGCTATCCCATGGTTCATTATCAAATATGCGAGTAACTCAAACTCTTTAGGTGCTAATTTCATACTCTCATCATTTACGAAAACTTCTCTTCCATCTAAATCTACTTTTAACGATTTATATTCAAATATTTTTTTATTAGTTTCATTTGATGACTTTTCCACAAATCGCTTTATCTTTGCAAGTAAAATTTTTATCTTGAAAGGTTTGGTAACATAGTCATCTGCGCCCAATTCATATCCCTTTATATGATCATTCTCTGCTTCTATGGCTGTAAGTATTATTATAGGAATATTTGAATCCTCACGTATACTTTTGCATACTTCAAACCCTCCTAATTTGGGCATCATTATGTCTAATACTACTAAGTCAATTTCGAATTCTCTAAATTTTTCTAGCGCTACTTCTCCATTCTCTGCTTCTACAACATTGTATCCCTCTTTTCTCAAATACAATCCTATAAATTCTCTCATTCTGCTCTCATCTTCTACTACCAATATATTTTTTTTCATAATACTCCCCCATTACTATATATACTTATTATTACACATATTTGAATAAAATATCCCATGTTTTTACATTGACAATTTAACACCAAAGGTATACGCTTATTTTGAAAGCTAGATTAACAAAGAAGGGTGGAGTGGTTCATGGAAAAAAGTATTGATAGAAATGTTGAAAAAACAGTTATAGAAGAGAGTATTGATAAAGGCATTGACGATTCTTTTACATCTATTTCTACATGGTTTAAAAGAAATCTAAAGTTTTTCGCTTTGGTAATAGGTTTTATTTTAGTTATTTCGGGTATTTTGATACAATTTAAGATGATTTCACTAAATAGTATATTTTTCTCTGGTGGAAAATCTGTTTACGCAGCTGTGATTTCTGATGCGTCTGAAGAAGCAATAGCTCGCGAACTTCTTTTCATTGGATCTATCCTCTTGATTGTAGAATATGCACTTCATCGCTTAAAAAACATCATAGCAGTAAATAAACAATAATGCAGAATGTGAATAATATACCGTAAAACTACCATCACTTTTTGATTTCTATGTGATATGAGTTTTGCGGTATTTTTTATTTTCCAAAATTTTTCAATAAAATTTTCAAATTAGGGTTTACAAAAAATGAAAAAAATACGTCTTTTATCTTTGATTCTATCAAAGGAGTGAAAGACATGGCTAAAAATATAAAGAACAATGAAAATGTATTTGGTAAAATTTATTTTAAAGGTGATATTGACACATATGTGATCGAATGGGAAAAAAGTGGTAAAGTGGAATTTCATTTAGAACCAATGTTTGACGGCTTAGAATTAAGCATGAAAATATACGATGAGTTTCAAAATCAAATTTATCTAGAAGGTCAAAAAAATGGTACAGCAAACCATATATCTATGGACATTGTAGCAAGAAAATCCTATTACATACAAATTAAACATATTGGAAATGAGCCTCCACATATAGATCGGAATCAGTATATGTTTAAAGCTGAGCTATTTCATTACAAAAGAAGTTGTAGAGCAAAATATGTGGATCTAAATTTAGTAAACATATCTCGTGATAGCTTAGATATAAATCCAAATTCTAGCACAAAATTAAAATATATAAGTCTCTATTCTACTACTGATTTAGTACTAAATTCAAAAGATAAAAACTTCAATTTGAAACAAGACAATAATACACAAAAAAATGAGTTTCACTTTTTAGTTAATGATGAAGAGTGTGTGACATGCAAATCTTTGGACTCTGAGGATATCAAAATAAATATTTCTGAGACTGGTGATAGATTAGTTACTCTCGATAGGACTATTCTTTTAATAGCCCATCTTTTAAGAGAATACAACTTAAAAATAGATTCTTTAAAACTCGGGTTCAATAAAAATATTAAAATTGATACCAAAACACTCATATTTGACGAACATCAAACCAAGCATTATCATACATTTTCTTGGTTCAAAGATGAAATTTTGAAGGAAATGGAATATTCTATTTTAGGCAAATAGTCGATAAAAAAAATCTATGGTATTGTATTTCAAATACCATAGATTTTTTATAAATAGTTTTTCTACTTTTTCTCCATTTCCTATTTGTGTTATGTATTCAATAGCACAGATTGCTAAGAAGATGTGGCCTCCTTCAGCTTTTCTTCAAAAAATATATTGGTATATTTAAGCATTAACCGATTACTAATATTCAAACCAATACAAACCGATAGCATTTTTACAAAAAAATCAAACTGATAGTATTTGTATATAGCTATAACCAAAAATAAAAAAGGAGCTAGCAATATTAAACGTTCTATTTTCTTATTTAATTTTAAATCAAAAAAATAAATACATAAATTAGCACTCAATGACACCATTATAAACATCGTAAGCAAAATTGACGAATACATTCCTATTTCATTTGGAATATGCAATTTATCATAAACTCCAATCAGTAAAACAGCTTCTTCTTTTACTATATTTGTCATGAATATATATAATAGTAAGTGCAATATGTATATATAAACTATTATACCTCTGATCAAAATCTTCATTCGATATCACCTCTCTTTCTTCTATGATAAAACATCTACTAGCATCTATTACCTCTAGCTCAATATCCCTATAT